>JAFPWQ010000243.1 GCA_017394925.1 Synergistaceae bacterium | reverse complement strand
TCTTCAAATGGACACCTCCCATGAGACATGGTGATTTAATCTTTGAACCCGTTGCAATCGAAGCCTTTGCTGACTGGTTAGCCATCGCTGACATGGCCAATAACAGAATTTACATCCTCAATATTATCTCACGCGATTTTTTCGAGATCCGCGGCGTGCCTAAACCTAGAGATTTATGCTGGTCTAATCTAGGCGAATTGTTTGTACTCACTGATGACGGCAATATTTTTAACTTCATTATTGACTTCGGCACAAGATCTTATGCTAACAGAAATTCTGGTGCTCTCTATTCTGACTTGCCAAATATCTGGACGTTCTTTAAATCTCCTGAAGGCGATATTAATTTCATGGATACCGGCGCGGCAATAATATATAAGGCCGTCATGATACCTTCACGGGATGATGTTCCCGGTTTTCTCAGCGTCTATAATCCCGTTATCGCTAATGACGTTCAGAACAGAGAAAGCTTTATTCTCGATGCTGCTTTCATGACTCCTTTCACCCATTATTCTCTCAATACTCAGATTATCGCCCAGTCCGTATGGAATGATAAGAACATGCGATGCTCTGTTATCCCTCAGAGACCTCGTAAATTTGATGCTTTATTCCTGCATTCCCCGCTGCCCTCAGGTTATACTTTCCCTTTGAACGTAAGACCCGCTCAAGTTGCAAGAGCTTCAGATATTCACAGCATTATTCAATCTTTCTGGCTCTTACATAAAGATACTATCACTGATATTATTGCTGATGCTTCTATTAACTTCTCTGATGACGACCTCTTAATGCTTCTCAAATTCTGTATGCTTAACGGCTTAACTCTCGATATTTACGCCCGTGATATTCCTTCTCTGGCACTCACAAGAGCAAGCGCATTCACAGGAGGGCATACGATTTATTCCATGAACGGCACTATTGAGCTTCCAGTCAGAAATACTCACATGAAAATTCAAATCCCTTTGCCGCAAGAATTATCAAGCTCAGGCTACCCGGGACGTTCCATGTTAGCCGTCTATTTCGATGCAGGGCTCATTCAGTCAAGAGCTTGGATTCCTTTATGGCCGGATCTATTCACTCACTGATTACATGATATACTCTGTCGCCTATTACTATGTCTTTATATTCAGGCTCTACCGTACGGATTATTACATTCCGCATTATCTCACCGGGATTAAATGCTCCGCTTATCATTCCTGAATATACTAAGCTGTCCTCATAAAGCGTATAGATTATTCCCGCCTCACGCGTTAGTATCACAAGATTATGCGTATCCTTAGACGCTGATACGTCTATGAATACACATGTTAATTCGTCCGAACGTCTGACATTCTGCATTTCTTTCCAGTGTGAGACAAGATATTTTTTCTGCCCGTCTGTTAATTTCATGCCTTCAGGATATACTTTCATTCCTGAAATTATTTCTTGTCTGTGCATCAACGGAGGCTGTCCTGTACGCGTACTGTTCAGATAATCTTCCGCACTAACTGAATATGCCATGTTCACACCATTACGCACCCTTAATGATTCTGATTCTGACAATTCACTCAGAACTTCATAGCCGTATCTGCCAAGATTAAAACGCGTGTATATATAATCAAAATCTTCCGGGGATATTTCGCCCGACTTAAGACGCGATAACTGATTCGACGACGCTAATCTGAACGGGTCTAATATCGGTGAATTCATTGCTGTTGTTATCAGTGCAAGTATTATTATCGCCGTTATATTCACTTTCCCTATCCATACAGGCCATTTTCGCATCACAAATGCAATCGCGTATCCTAAGCCCCATATTCCCGTGATTATCACCATGAACATCGCCTGCACACGGTCAACCGTCAGACCATACTGCATTATCCGCAGTCCGACTGAATAAAGGCTCAGTGCTGTATACACGGGTAAACACAGAATTGAAATCTGCGCAAGAATATTCACGTATTTATTCGCAAACGGCGTTTTAGTTCCGTCAAGCCATGCCGCATTGGCTAATATTATCGTTCCGAACTGAAGCAATATCATTAATGTACCCGCCTGTCCCGTATTCCATAATGACTGAAGCCCTGACAACGGAAGGCACACGAGAAATAATACTGACAGCACAGAAAAAAACGGCAGTAACCATGATAATACGCTCAATAACCAGCGTCCAAGTGAATCTATTCCGGGATGTTTTATCGCTACTGTGATTGAGATTGCTATCGTCAGACTCGATAACGGTATTGATGTCAGCGGATTGAATATCAGTACGGGTATCCAGCTGAGCCCGACAATGTCAAAAAGAAGTCCGGCGGTTACGAGTAATCCCCAGAAGACGACAATCACGATTGAGCTCTGAAACAGTAAGAATAAATTCCGACAGAACTGAAAGAATATCTCACTGTAGGGAAATTTCCAGCTCCACGAGGCTATTCGGCACTGGAAGAACGGAATGAGCATAAATACGGCCATTGATACACGAATTAGATCTGACTTCTGAGACGGCACAAAATAAAATCCAGTGTCAGGTGAATACAATGACCACAGGCGATAAATCCAGAATGCAAGAAGTGTGAGTGTTAAGCCTGCTATGAAATTGAATAAACGCCTGCCCCAATGCTCCTGTGATAACCAGAAGACAAACGGAACAATAAATATTATACTCAGCGGCATACACAGAAGAGGCCCTGACTTTATGACTGTATATATTCCAAGTAAGAGCCCCTGTATTACCGCACTGATTACTACCCAGATATAGCGTTTCTTTTCACGGTCTAATGTGTGTCGCAAAATCAACATGTCCCCGCTGGTCTTATTTCTCGTATGTGTATCTTATTCCTTCTGACGGCTCCTGAGGAAGTGTGCGTGTTGAAAGTGATGCGCTTCCCTTCTTCAGGTCAACTTTGTGGAGTGTCAAAGGCAGAGGAAATTTATTCAGGTCAACAAGAGGCTGAATATCTGCGAGTGCTTTACGGGTTACATAGTCAGGAACATCAAGCGTATTAACTTTCACTTTGGGATCTTTGAGCCATAATTCTTTGCCCTTCACGATTTTCAATCCGCTGTCTATCTCAAGCAGTATATCAAGAAATCCGAACTTGTAATAACCTTTTCCCGATAAGCCTTTAGGAGTGATTTTCATTGATACGTCATGCCATTCACTTGAGCCTTCATCACCAAATGTTTTAGTCTCAATTGCATGGTTAATGTCGCGTTCAAGAAGATTTGCCAGTGCAAGAATCTGAATTGCGTTTTTGCATTCTACATTTCCTTTTGACCATTCCGACGGCTTATTGAACTGCACACCCTTCATTCTGAATGTTAATCTGTTGAGCCTCAGACTTTCAATTACAACTCCCTGAAGATTCATGTATATATCCGTGAACATCCCGGTTTCGTCGGGCTTATCCTGAATGACTAACAACGCTTTTTCGGGCTTGAACTCATTGACGTAATAATCCAGAAGGCTCTGCACATCATCTGCATAAACTGCACCGGCGGACATGAATGCGAAAATTGAAACTGCGAACAAAAATTTTAATCTGCGTTTTATCATGATAAATATCTCCTGTGAAAATTGATATGGTAATATTATATCCGACATACCGGTGAAAACATCATGAGCGAAATATCAGAACGAATCAACTCCTCAATAAATATCGCGTCCTTAATCGGTGAAACAGTGAAACTCAAACCAGCATCACAGGGCTATGTCGGACTTTGCCCCTTCCACCACGAAGATACTCCCTCATTCCACGTCTACACTGACACTAACAGCTATTATTGCTTCGGTTGCCACAAAGGCGGAAATATCTTCACATACTTGATGGAACGCGACAACATAAATTTCTCTGAGGCACTGCATATCCTGGCAGACAGAGCCGGTATTTCTCTCAGCGATAATCACCCGGATCATAAACATACTGACCGTGAAATTCTCAAACTTGCACAGGATTTTTTTACTGAATATCTCATGAAATCAAATATAGGCCTGAATTACCTGCTGAAACGTTCAGTTATGAAATCAGACATTCAGAAATTCAGACTGGGATATGCGCCGGATTCATGGGATGCATTAACGCTTTATCTCCGTAAACATGGCCTGAATGATAAAACTATAGTTGATGCAGGACTGGCTGTGCAGTCAAAGACAGGAATATATGACCGTTTCAGAGGCAGAATAATTTTCCCCATACATGACATAACCGGCAGGATAACAGCGTTCGGAGGAAGATTAATAGCCGGAGACGGAGCAAAATATATCAACAGTCCGGAGAGTGAAATATACAGAAAGAGAAAGAATTTATATCTGCTTGACATAGCCAGAAATGCCATAAGTGAAAAGAAACGGAGTATATTATGTGAGGGCTATATGGATGCAATAAGGCTTCATAAATCCGGATTTCCTGAGAGTGTTGCATCACTTGGGACATCACTGACAGCAGAACAGGCCGAATTATTATCGCGTTATGCAGATACATGTTATATCTGTTATGATTCAGACACAGCCGGACAGAATGCCGCAATCAGAGGAATGTATATATTGCAGTCTCATGGCCTTGACGTGAGAGTGATAAGTCTTCCCGAAGGCAAAGACCCCGATGAATATTTGCTTTCACACAGTCCTGAAGAATTTGAAGATTTAATCACACATGCAAAGCCGTTAATACTTGCACATATAGCGTCAATGCGTTCAAGGCTTGAAGACATATCAACGCGGAAGAGTGCGGTTCGTGAATTGCTTTCATCACTTGAGACATTAAGTGCCGGAGAAGTCTCAGAGTATAAATCTCAGATATGTGATGCGACGCGTTTACTTCCGTCAGAACTGGATAAAATACTAGTTTCAGAAAAGCCGCTGTCATATGAATTTACGCCCGAACCCGAAGCAAAAATTTCTGATGAAACGCTTGAATGCGGATTATGTGCACTAATGCTGAAAGAAGAGAAGTTAAGACTTAAAATACCGCCTGAAGAAGTGATGAAAATAATAAGCATTTCAGAATTGAAAGATCTGGCCTTAAGCATATTAAATGAGGATGTAAGTACGTTGAGTGAAATATGGCTTGAGACAGGAGATATAGAAAAATTCAGTAAGATAGAGTGCGGAGAGAATTTAATCCGTCAGATGAAGGGACTAACGGACGAAGAAAAATTTATGCGTGTATATCATGCCCTGAAAAGAGCATCAATAGAGCGCAGAATAAAAGCAATCAATGCATTGCCGTTCAGTGAGCGCAATTATCATGAGTTAAACGTTTTATATCTTGAGCGTGAGAAATATAACAGGTAATGTATAATGATAACATGAACGGAATAAAACGCTTAGGCTTATACATGGCCTCAGGAATAACGAATACGCAGATGCATAATATAATCTTCCGGGAACAGAGAGAAGATGCGAGCGGTATCAATGCGCATATAGAACTCTCAGACGGACGTATCTCAGGAATAAGATTATATGTATCATCAGAATGTGAGAAGTCAGCACGGGGATATATCTGCACAGGAGAAACAGGTCAGGCGGCCTACTGGATACAGCATTCACTGCCGGTAATTTTTATGGTATACGAGCCTGAACGCAAAAGAATATTATACGAGCCATTAACGACAGAGAACATAGAGATAGTCGGCTCACGCTATGAAATATTAATCCCGTATGACAGTGAATATAATTCAGGTTCATATGAGCGGATCACGAATCAGACATGTACGAGTCCGAATTTAGCGAGACTGGCGATAGCTAAAGCGTGGATGGAATTAATCAGGAATGAGCGTGATATATATATAGAGCTTGAAGAATGGATAAATCAGCCTGACACGCACGGAAGTTTAAGATTAATAGTGAATGGTTCAGACGGAGGGGTATATCAGTGGCCGTTTCGAGCCAAAGACAACATGCCTCATGTAATGTGTCTTCCTTCGTTATTCCCCTGGGCGAACATTCATGTTGACGAAGAATATTACCGCAGTGTAAATTTGCATGACCCCGAAGAGAATATGTTAGTTCCGTATGCGATAGAAGGCGGAGAGATAGCGAAATTCAGATTCAGATTAGAGCTTAATTCCTTAGGACATGCGTTTTTATCGGCTGAACCGTTTATATGCATGGGGATACGTCCGGCGATGCCCCAGGCGGGTTACGGTCAGGAATACGAATCTGGCTTAAAGTATATGCTTTACACTCAGAAGAATAGTATGTGAAATTTATTGCCCGAGACAAAATTTTTGAGTTTTTCAGATGCATGAATAGATTTGTCATTTCGGATAAGAACAGCCATAACATTTAGCCTTTTAGCATAATCTTTAGCTTTATCGAATCCCATAGCCATAAAAGCGGTAGCTAAGCCGTCAGCGACAGAGCCGTCAGCATCAATGATGGTAACAGAGAGCAAATCATTCATTATTGATTCGCCGGTTTTAGGGTCAAAGAAGTGAGAGAATTTTTTGCCGTTATGAAATTTAAATCGTTCATAATTTCCTGAAGTGATAATATTAGTATCATGAGCATGAATGACGAGAGCGGGTTTAGTCAATGGCTCAAAGGGGTCTCTGATGCCGATTTTCCAGTTATCGCCTTCAAAGTTATTCCCGACGACGCAGATATTGCCGCCCAGATCTATTAATGCGGACTTAATGCCGTAATTCCTGAAGAGCTGAGCAATTAAATCTCCTGCAAAACCTTTAGCGATGCCGCCCAAATCGAGAACGCATTCTTTATGCTTAAGATACACGGAGTTATTATCTATGACGAGATTATGAATATCCGTGAATTTAACAGCTTCATCAATACTTTCTTGCGATGGGATAAGTCCGTCATTTTTATTAATTTTCCATAAGCGTGTGAGAGAGCCTACAAGCGGATTGAAAGTACCGTCAGTCATATCATGAATAGCAACGGCTTTTTGAATCACACGGACAGTATTATGATTAACATGAGCTGAAGAGATGCC
>JAFPWQ010000242.1 GCA_017394925.1 Synergistaceae bacterium | reverse complement strand
GTAAAATCAATGCATGAACTGCACAGCTTCTGAATCGTGAAAGTCTTATTTCCCTTATTGCTGACTATAACACTTCGGGTTATTATGTCTTTACCGGGAATGACTCCGTAAAGCAGTTTCACATTCAGACTTAAGCGTTCATTTTTGAGAGTGATTATGAGTGTCTGTGATTCTTCACTGGAATTTGCATAGACAGCCGGAAGTCCTGAGAGTGAATACTTGCCTTGTTTTATTTCATGGCCTGCATAACGAAGATCTGCGCCGTATGTGCCTTCTGAATCGCTTACAATAAGCATGGGGCTTCTGTAATCGCCTGTACCCTGCACGGGGAATTCCTGCGGCAATGCATCAAGGGAATATGTTCTGTCTTTCCCCAAATCATAAGGACTGCCCGAAAAACCCCTGTCAGCATACGTTAATTCCCAGTCAGTGAAGCCTTCTGTCTTTATGCCATAATACAGGTGAAGCAGATAACCGTAGCTATCTGCCTGCATCTGATACGTTGTGTTTCCTGTCGTGAGGGTGAATATTCTTTTTCCCTCATCAAATCTTATTGCCATAAATCTTTTTTCGTCCTCGTTAAAATTTTTTCAGCTTATTTTACAGCACCGTTGATTACTCCGTTAATTATTTGCTTCTGTGCCACGAGATAAAATATCAGCATGGGCAGTAACGCAAGCAGATATGACGCGAACGCAAGATTATAATTTGTCCCGAACTGAGTCTGAAAGTTCAATTGTGCAAGAGGCAATGTATTTACTCCGCTTCCTGACATGATAACAAGAGGAGTCATTACGTCATTCCATGTTCCTAATGCCGTAAGAACTGCAACAGTCGCGTGCATAGGCCACATTAACGGGAAAATAATCTTCCAGTATGTTGTCCATGTCGATGCGCCGTCAACGTGTGCTGCTTCTTCAAGTGCAATGGGAATATTCTTCAGGTAACCGGCATAAAGCAATACGTTCATGGGCATGTAGAACACGACATAAAGAACTATAACCCCGAACATATTATCTATATGCAATTGTGCGGTCTGTTTCACGAGAGGCATCATCAGAATCGCAAAGGGTACGAACATTCCGCTCACGATATAGAAATAGCTGAAACGATAAAACTTGCTCGTGTTCATGTTACGCGCAACGGCATAGCCCATGAGTGAATGAATTATGATTGAGAATACCATAGTTACGGCGGTGATTAAGAAGCTGTTGAACAGTGAACGCCAGAAGTCAGTAACGCGCATTGCCTCGCGGAAATTCTCAAAGCTCCATGTCTCCGGGAATGAAAGTAAACCCATTACGCTGTTTGTCATTTCACTTGGCTGTTTGAATGCAATTATCACGGTCATGTACAGAGGAAATAATACCGTGAACAGTCCGAGCAATAATAGAATCGTTACGGGCCAGTTGAATTTTTCTTTTGCGATTATATTTTCGTTTGCCATTAGAGCTGCTCCTCCTTCCTGTTTAAAAATCTTAACTGAAGAACGGAAATTATCACTATCACGATGAAGAATATTACGGCGTTTGCGCTCTGAAAACCGAATTGTCCTCCGTGCATACCGTTATTGTAGATTAAGAACGAAATTGATTCGGTGCTTTGTGCAGGGCCTCCTTTGGTCAATGCCATGATCTGATCGAAGACCATTAAGTTATTCTTCATGCATAAGACCATGTTAATCGTGAAGAACGGCATAATCAACGGGAATGTAATATAACGGAATCGATTCCAGCCTGTTGCACCGTCAAGAGCTGCTGCCTCGTATACGTCTTCGGGTACAGTCTGAAGTCCTGAGATATATATTAGCGTGTTCATTGCGATTGACTGCCACGCACACACTATCACGATTGCAAGCCATGCCCACGTCCGACTCGCAAGCATACTCGCCGCATGAGTTATCGCAGGAAGTATGTATGTGAAGATATAGCTGAAGATATAGCCGACAACTAACGCACCCAGAATATTGGGTATGAAATACATTCCGCGAAGAAAACTCTTGAACTTAATCTTTGCATTCAATGCCAGTGCCATAATGAGACTCAGAATGTTAATGAGTATCGTTGCGACAAGTGCCAGCTTGAACGTGAACCAGTAAGAATTGCCGACGCGTGTATCTGTGAACAGGTCAATATAATTTCTCCAGCCGACCCAGTCAAATTTGCCGTAGCCCCTGAAATTCGTAAAACTGTAAATGAATCCCCGTATCAATGGTACAGTGTTGAACGCGAAGAATAATAATAATATCGGAATTGAAATCATCAGAAATGTACGTTTTCTTTCGTTCTGACTCTTCATGATGTAAATATCCTCCTTTCTTTAATGTGCTGCCATGTAATTTTTGAGCTTGCTGATTATGTCCCTGTTGTAGCGTATCCAGTCCTTATCGAATCTTGCAAGAAATGCGTTAATATCGCCGTGAATCAAATAGGTCTGAATCTGAGCGTCTACTGCCATCTCTGACGGATAATGATGATCATGATAGTCTGACATTCTGCCCGCATCGATATATTTCTTCATGCCGTTTAACATGGGCGTGAGTCTGAATTCGCCGGTCTGACAGGGAACTGAATTCTGCTCGTCAACATATGCCTGTATATTTTCAGGTTCAAGCAGGAAATCAAGAACTTCATATGCTGCTTCTTTATGCGGACATGAATCCATAACGCAGAACATAATATCCACGCCCGAATTCAAAGTGTGATTCGAGTCATTTCTTCCGGGCATGACGAACGAGTCGATATTCAGCTTCGGATTCACTGAGAGTATCTGAGGAATAGCATAATTCCCGATAACGAACATGGCCGACTCTCCGCGCGCAAATGCTGTACATGCATCATTATAGCCGTAAGCAAACGGACCTTCTTCTGCGTATTTCAGCATGGCATAAATTTTTTCTG
The DNA here is from genome assembly GCA_017394925.1 of Synergistaceae bacterium. Lineage (GTDB taxonomy): Bacteria > Synergistota > Synergistia > Synergistales > Aminobacteriaceae > JAFUXM01. The sequence continues at coordinate 2,562 of JAFPWQ010000242.1, read as the reverse complement.
CGACTTCGTGATATTCCTTCGTGAATGTAGTCTTTCCGAGATTTACATTCTGGCATACATCAGCAGGCGCAATATCAACCGCAAGTGCATTCCATGGGGCTAACGTTGTCCATGTGTCTTTGAATCCGAAAAACATCGGGCGTATTCCTGCTGCTTGAATATCATCGCATAACTTCATGAACTCAGGCCATGACTCCGGGATCTTCCATCCGTGAGCATCAAATATGTCTTTGTTATAGAGAACACCTGCGGCATTGGCCATGTAAGGCACACCGAAAACTCCGGGTCTTGGCACAAACTTTAAGCCGTCTATTATGTCTATATATGCCTTCTTGATTTTCTCAAGACCTTTATAGCCGGTTAAGTCAGCTAATAATTCTGCATCCTGAAAATTAGAATAGTCCATATCTCCGCCTATTCCAATAATATCCGGGTAATTCTCGCGGATGAATCTTGTTTTGAGAATCGTCATCGGCTCATTCGGTGAGGAGATTGTGAGGTGAATATTCTTGTGTGTCTCATTGAATTTCTTTGCGAGTGCGTCAAACGTTCTCAGTGCTTCCTGCTTATACTGCACAAGTTCAATCTCAACAGGCGCGGCAAATGCTGACATGCATAAACACAGCACTAATGCCGGAACTAACATTAAGCGTTTCATTCTTTCATGCCTCCTAATGAATTACGGCCTGTTCCGTTTCTTTGTCGAACACATGAATCTTATCCGTGTCGAATGCAAAGCTCATTGTGTCTCCAACTGCTGCCCGGCTTGACTGATCGACTTTTGCAGACATTGATGAACCTGCGAAATCAAAATATAACTGGACTTCAGAGCCGAGAAGCTCAAACACTGTAATTTTTGCGCTGAATGGAGCTGTGAGCGTGCAAAGTGCTTCGACTTTAGCGTCATAGACATTCTCAGGACGAACGCCCATAATGACATTTTTCCCCCTGTAGCCTTTATCGCGCAGTACTTCTACTTTCTCTCTGGGAAGCTCAAAACTTGTTCCCCCTGCCACAAGATAATTGCCGTCAAATTTCGCATCAATGAAATTCATCTGAGGCGACCCAATGAATCCCGCAACGAAAATATTATCCGGCTTGTTATACAGCACTGTGGGTGATGCTACCTGCTGAATGATTCCGTCCTTCATGACAACGATTCGGGTTCCGAGTGTCATTGCTTCTGTCTGGTCATGAGTAACATAAATTATCGTTGCGCCGAGCCTGTCATGTAACTTTGCGATTTCTGCCCTCATCTGAACGCGTAATTTTGCATCAAGATTCGAGAGCGGCTCATCCATAAGAAACACCTGCGGATTTCGGACTATTGCACGTCCCATTGCCACGCGCTGACGCTGACCTCCTGATAATTGCGACGGTCTGCGGTCAAGAACTTTTTCGAGTTCAAGAATTCTTGCGGCCTCACGTACTGCCTTGTCGATTTCGTCTTTCGGGGTCTTCTTGAGCATTAATGCAAAGGCCATGTTGTCATAAACCGTCATGTGAGGATAGAGCGCGTAATTCTGAAACACCATTGCGATGTCCCTGTCTTTTGACTCAACATCATTAACGATTCTGTCGCCGATTTTGAGTGTCCCTGATGAAATATCTTCAAGTCCTGCTATCATTCTGAGTGTCGTTGACTTTCCGCACCCTGACGGACCGACAAAGATAATAAATTCCTTGTCTGCGATCTCAAGATTGAAATCTTTCACTGCCTCGTACCCGTTCGGATACTTTTTCCAGATATGCTGAAGCGATAATCCTGCCATTTTTTATGCAGACTCCTTCACATTTAAATTTTTGTTCTTTGGGAAAAATTAAGTAATTTTGATTTTAAGACGGATTTATACTTTCATGAATGGCATTATATTTGCTATTATATGCCTTAATGCTTGCATATTATCATGAATTCTGCATATATACGGAGCAAAGACAATGCATAAAGTAAAATTTTCAGTTTTTCCTAATCACAGCTTTGTTGATTTAGGCTTATATCAGTTCGGATATGAAGCATGTGAACCGGGTCATTCATTCGGACCTGCAAGAAGGAATCATTATTTATTTCATTATGTCATTAACGGAAGAGGCATTTTATACTCAGATGACATTCACGGACACACAAGCACATTTAAGATTCATGCGGGCGAAGGCTTTTTGATTTACCCTGAACAGATTAACATGTACGTTGCGGATATAAATAATCCCTGGGAATATACGTGGCTTGAGTTTGACGGTCTGAGAGTGAAACAGGCATTAGAGACTGCCGGATTCACACATGAAGAACCTGTATACAGAACAAATTTTCCTGAACTCAGAGAAAAATTGCGGGATGAAATGCTTTATATCGTGAATAACAGCGAGGCATCACAATTTGATTTAATCGGGCATCTTTATATCTTCATGGACATTCTTACGCGTTCAGCCGAAAATGCCGGAAGGGTAATCACAAGCAGACTGAGAGAATTTTACATGCGTGAGGCAATTGCATACATTGAGAATAATTACCAGAAGAATATTACAGTTGAAGATTTAGCGAAGGCACTCAGACTAAACAGAAGC
>JAFPWQ010000241.1 GCA_017394925.1 Synergistaceae bacterium | reverse complement strand
TAAACAAATTCCGCAGTGATGAAACTCTCAGCGTAATGGAAGCCGGAATACGTGCAGCCCGTGAACTTGGCTATGAAGTTACAGAGGAAGATGCAAAAAGGTTTATTGACCGTGCGCAGAATGGCGTAAGAGAACTGTCTCTTGATGAGTTACAGAATGTTGCGGGCGGCGGAGATCCCATTGATGATCTGTACGATGATCCAGTGATGGCTTCTCGTCACTGGTAACAGCAGCCCGGATGTGCGGTAATAATAATCGCATAGGCGCAAATTCATAATCGGGAAATAATGAAATGAAAGTTTCAAAGTATCTCGATGTTTTCAGGGCGTTGTCGTATCCGGAATTATTTTCGGAAAAATGCCTCAGTGCCCTGAAAAATATTCAGGATAAATATGGTCATATAGATTCTCATCATGTAATTTACGAAATCAATCTTAATGATCCTGCCCGTACGCTTGATTTCTCGTTCAAATTTTATGAAACGGGTTCTGTATATCCTTACTGGTACGAATTCGATTATGATTTTTATTCTGATTCTGTTTATGATTCAGCTTCAGCAGATGATATTCCTCATGGTTATTTTATTGACCTGACAGATTCCGTAATCCGTCCCTCTGAGATCGAAGAAAATATTTGCCGTGTTACCGGCCGCGAAAAGTTTGAGATTTTAAGAGAGCCTTTGAACAATCTCGAAAACTTTATGGGTAAAAGAAGGGGATTAAGAGTTTTATATCTTGGCAATCTTGATCATAGAAGGTATTCCAGAAGTGCACGCATTGAGACCAGAGTAAGAAACTGCGAAAAACTAATCAGGCTTATACATGATCTTTCGTACAGCGGAGATATTTCCCTGATTGAAGATACTATATCGAAAATTGAGCCGTATGCTTCTGATCGCACATATCTTCTCAGTTTTGACATTTTCGCCGACAGAATTTCAGATAAAATCGGCGTTGCTTTTTTCCCGTTTACTTCTGTTAAAGATACCAGAGATTTAATAAACTTTTTGACAGCGAATAATTTTTGTCTTCATGAAAAGGGTCAGGGTTTAATAAAATGGGTAACCGATGCTCTTCCCGAAGGAATATTACGGCAGGAGCTTAATTTCATAAAAATCCAGTTTGAGAAAGATAAAATCGTTTCAGTCAAGGCATATTTAATGCAGTCTGATGAATACCCCTTTGAGTTTTTATTATACGGAGAGTGAAAGATTATCTTGCGAAGGATACTAGTTGTTCAGATTTACATAACTGATAACTGTGATCAGCGGTGTAAACACTGTTATATTTTCGGAGCTGATCCGAACCGTAAGCCTAACACGATGACGCTTGAACAATTCAAAGAGGCCGTGAATCTCTGCATTGAGTATTCAGAGCGTGAAAATGTAAAAATTGCGTGGGGCATTACGGGAGGCGATCCGATTTTACATCCAAAATTCTGGGAAATAATGAGCTTCATGCGCGAAAAAAGATTAAACTTCGTGATGATTGGCAATCCGTTTCACATGACAGAAAATATTTTCATGAGGCTCAAAGAATGCGGATGTTTACAGTTTCAGATGTCGCTTGACGGTCTGCGTGAAAATCATGACAGGAATCGCAAAGCAGGCTCATTTGACGCAACACTGAGCAAGATTAAGCTGATTCATAATGCCGGGCTTGATTCAGGAATACGCACTACAGTCTCGCATGAAAATATCTGGGACATTCCAGGCTTGATAGATTTATGCGCTGAGTATCGGGTAAGCGATTTTGATTTTTCGCGTTACGCACCCAACGGAGAAGGCAAGAATAATATTGCCCCTCTGGATTTCAGGAAGCTGCTTGATATTTGCTACAAAAAATTTCAGGCTTACAGGGAAAAAGGCAGCTGGACTCGTTTTTATGAAGGCGAACATCTTTTCATGTTATACAAATACGAAGAAGGATTGCTGAAACTCCCCGAAAATTTTGATTTCAGGAACAGAAAGATTATCACGGGCTGTTCATGCGGAACGGCATTAAAGAAAATGAGAATCCTATGGGACGGTACAGTCATGGCCTGCCGAAGAACTGAAGACAGCTATTTGGGCAATATATTTCATGACAGCATAGAGAAAATTCAGAGCGCGAAATCATGCTATCGTGATATAAATCTCTATGAGGGCTGCAGAGACTGCATACTTGCTTCATGGTGCCGGGGCTGTCCGGCGGTTGCTTATGGTCAGTACGGAAATTTCTTTGCACGTGATCCCCAATGCTGGAAGATTATTAACATGTGCAGCAAGTGAAAAAATTTACGCTTGCAAAAAATCAAAATATGTTATAATGCCCAAGTAATATTTTTATTTTGTTGCATCAAGAGGTCGAAATTTTCTAAATGAACCGGCAGCCTGTAGTTGCTTTAATCGGATCTACAGCCGTAGGAAAAACAGCACTGAGTATATCAATTGCTGAAAAGTTAAACGCAGAAATAATATCGGTCGACTCACGTCAGGTTTACCGTTACATGGATGTTGGAACGGATAAAGTTTCAACAGCATTAAGGCGTGAGATACCACATCACATGATTGATATTGCTGACCCGGACGAAAAAATCACAGTTTCAGATTTTGCAGAAAAAGCATCAAATGCAGTCTCAAGAATATATGCCCGCAAGAAAATCCCTTTGTTTGTCGGCGGAACTCCGTTTTACTATAACGCACTCTTTCATGCCTCACTGAATGCAGATCTGCCCTCAGATGAAAGCGTGAGAGAGAAATACGAGACGCTAGCAAAATCACAGGGGGCGGAATTGTTACACATGAGGCTTGCAGAAGTAGACCCAGAGACGGCACAGAAATTGCATCAGAATGATATTCAGCGGGTAACAAGAGCATTAGAGATTTGGGATTTAACCGGCAAAGCACCTTCACAGATTTACAGCGAGGGAACTAAACGCGATTACGGCTATGATGTGCTGTACATTGGGTTATCCCGTTCAAGGGAAGAATTATTTTCACGCATTGAAATCAGGCTTGAGCAGGAATTTACATCAGGTTTTCCGGAAGAAGTTGAATGGCTCATGGATCATGGCTTTGATGATAAATATACTCCGTTAAAGGGACTCGGCTATCATGAGCTGATTGAATAC
>JAFPWQ010000240.1 GCA_017394925.1 Synergistaceae bacterium | reverse complement strand
TATTCCCCTCAAAGGTGAACGCAATCGAATAGTCCAGACCCAGAACAATAATACTAATGCAGACACGTATACGCACATAACAGTACAGCCGCAGGAGCAAAAATCAAAATCCAGTGCAAAATCATCGGGCAATAACGGACTTGTTGATGTGAATAATGCATCGGAGTCAGAACTTCAGAAATTAACGGGTGTAGGTCCTGCAATCGCGAAAAGAATATACGAGTACAGACAGAAAAACGGAAGATTTAAGAGCGTTGAAGAGTTAATACATGTTCGGGGAATCGGACCGGCAAAACTTGAGAAAATGCGCTCGCAGATTCTTATACGCTAGTCATTCTCAATGGAAATATTACGAGTCGCTCCTATGCTGGGAGTGTTAGCGTCATTAATATCTGCTCTTGCACTTTATGATAAATTCGGCGTGTATACGTTCGTTATCGTAACTCCTCTTGTGTATTCGGGGCTAATGTTATGCTCATATGAACGTAAACTCAAATATCAATGGCAGGTCTTTATTATCGGGTTAATATTTTCGCTTTTATGTTCATGCCGAATCTATCATGAAGTCTTGCGTCCTCTTCGTGAACCTGTAACTCTCACTAATGCATATGGAACTGTCGAATCGATTCGCACATGGGGAAGAGGATATGCGGCTGTGATTGATGCTGATGATTTTGGCTGTTATGTCAGCTGGAGAAAATTTGCGGACATGATGCCGGGTTCGAGAATCAAATTTAACGGCGTAACGAGAAAATTCAAAGAGGCAAAGCATGACGGGAGTTTTGACGAAGAGCGTTATTTCAGGGCAAGAAATATATCGGGCTGGATAAATATTAGCGGCATTGAAGACCTTCCCGAAAGATTCAGCCTGCCTTTAATGCGTTACAGACTATCAAGCGCACTGACTATCTATATGCCTGACAGAACAGCAAAGTATCTCAAAGCTGCGTGGCTTGGTGAACGTGATTCAGAACTCAACAAGAAACATGTAAAATGGGGAACGAGTCATTTGCTCGCAGTTTCAGGTTTTCATGTCGGAATCGTGATTCTGATTGCAGGTTATTTCTTCGGGCGTAATACGATTCTGTTGAGCGTGATACTCTGGGCATATATTCTTCTGACTGGAGCAGCACCGAGTGCATTACGTGCGGGCTTAATGCTTCAGACGGGATTATTCGCACGTGTTCTTAAGCGTCCGGTTATGGGAGTAAACAGTGTATGCGTTGCAGGGGTTATGCTTTTATTATGGCGGCCGTTTTTATTCTGGGATATTGGATTCAGATTATCACTTTTATGTGCATTAACGCTTACGGCCATGTTCGATGTGCGAAAATCTTTATGGTTTGCAATAAGCACGATAGCATTTCTTGTTACATTTCCTCAGATTGCAATGACGTTTAAGACTGTGCCTCTTGCCGGAATAATTTTGAATCTCTTTGCACCGTTCTATTTTGCTTTTGCCTTCACGATTTCTTCTGTGTGTGCATTCCTGCGTTTAATGAACTTCCCATTATCCGAATATCTTATGCTTTCATGTGAGGGAATATTCGTTATATTCGAGAGACTCGCCGAATCAATTGCGAATGCCTTTCCGTATCTAATGCACTGGAATTTTCTTACTGCGTGGACTGGAACAGGGACGTTAATATTAATTCTGTGCAGATATTTTAATTTCTCATGGGTAAAAACATTAATGCTTATGACGGGAATAACTCTCTTTGCGTTCATGATATTCATCATGATATAAAAATCCCCCTGCCGAATCAATCACAACAGGGGGAAATCATTTTCAGATTCAAATTGCGGTTCACTTTGTGCGTCTCACAGCTTCCTTCATCATAACGTCATGCGCTCCTCCTTCAAGAAGTGTAACAGGTGAAACGAGCGTAAGTTTTGCTTTTTCTCTCATCTCGCATAAATTCAATGCCCCGCAGTTACAGAACGTTGATTTTATCTTGCTCAGTGTCTCCGTAACATTATCGCGTAAACTTCCTGCATAAGGCACATAACTGTCAACGCCTTCTTCAAATGAAAGTTTAGCCTGCGATGCATCACCTGAATCATAACGCTGCCAGTTCCTTGCTCTTGAACTTCCTTCTCCCCAGTACTCTTTGACGTAATTCCCGTTCACCATAACTTTGTTCGTTGGACTCTCATCGAACCTCGCGAAGTATCTTCCGAGCATACAGAAGTCAGCACCCATAGCAAGAGCCAGTGTGATGTGATAATCCATAACGATACCGCCGTCAGAGCAAACTGGAATGTAAATCCCGGTCTCCTCGAAATATTTATCTCTTGCCTTTGCAACTTCAATTACTGCGGTTGCCTGTCCGCGTCCGATTCCTTTTGCCTCACGCGTTATGCAGATTGAGCCTCCCCCGATTCCAACTTTCACGAAGTCCGCACCGTTCTCAGCTAAGAATCTGAATCCGTCAGCATCAACTACATTTCCTCCTCCGACTTTCACATCATCGCCGTACTTGTCCCGAATCCATTTCAGAGTCCTCTTCTGCCATTCCGTAAAACCTTCAGATGAATCTATGCATAACACATCGACTCCTGCATCGAGTAATGCGGGCACTCTTTCTTCATAGTCGCGTGTGTTAATGCCTGCACCTGTCATGTAACGTTTCTGAGAATCTAAAAGCTCAAGGGGATTTTCTTTGTGCATGTCATAATCTTTTCTGAAAACGAAAGCTACCATATTGCCTTCTGAATCGATAACTGGAAGCTGATTTAATTTATGCTGCCAGAGAATATCATTTGCTTCGCTCAGGCTTAAACCGTCATGTGCGGATATGACTTTATCAATCGGGGTCATGAAGTCTCTTACTTTTGCGTCAATGTCTGTTCTGCTCACGCGGTAATCTCTGCTCGTTACGATTCCTAACAGCTTACCCGTCAAACTTCCGTCATGTGTAACTGCAACTGTCGTGTGCCCGGTCTGCTCTTTGAGTGCAAGAATGTCTTTCAGTGTCTGATCTGGTCCGATCGCTGAATCATTCGCAACGAATCCGGCTTTGTATCTCTTCACGCGTTCAATCATTTCAGCCTGTTTCTCGATTGGCTGTGAACAGTATATGAATGATATTCCTCCTTCACGTGCAAGTGCAATCGCCATGTTGTCATCTGAGACTGACTGCATACTCGCGGATATTAACGGGATATTAATGCTTAATGGTGCCTCTTCGCCTTTTTTGAATTTGCACAGCGGAGTTCTGAGTGAAACGTTTGAAGGCACGCAATTTTCTGATGAGTACGTTGGGATTAACAGGTACTCGGAGAATGTGTGAGAAGGTTCGGTGTAAAAATAGGCCATGTAAAAAATTTTCTCCTTTCAAAAAATTTTGCTGTGTATGATAACACTTCATGCATATAAAAATTTTCTGACAAGTTCACAAAAAATGAAAAGATAGAGTGTAGGAGGGGAATAGCCGCGCCCTTAAACAAGAGAGACTCAGAACAGGAAGCCGGGACTCATTCCTGAATCCCGGCGGGAATTTTTCAATGCTTTACAGATATAACAGGGTTATAGATTGTCTCAGGGTTCAGCCATATTGATATGGTTATTCGCCTGTTTTCCGGGACTACTGAGATCTCATTGCCTGCATCATCATAAAATTCTGCAATGTCATCATCTTCAGAAGGACTGTCAGAATTTGCGGTGTAAACAAGCTCTGAACCTTCCGAAATGTGATAGGGTAATTCAACGTTGAAGTCATACATTCCCGGCAGATCACATGAAACTTCGCCAAGTTCAACGGCTGTAACATAGCCAGAATTATTATCAGCGTCAATTTCTGAGTTTACCGACATGTCCGCTATGACTTCGGTATTGATACCTGTATCATTTTTCATGATGTCAGTATCATTCTCAGCCTTGAGTATTTCGCGAGTCGCTTTTTTCTTCTTGCTGACTCTTACCGTATAAGTTTTGCTGACTGTCTTCACTGGATTCGAGGCATATACTTTGATTTTGAAGCTCTTTATTGACTCAGGAATATTCCCGGCGATTGTATCTCCGTCAAGTGTCAGGTAATCTGGAAGGTCTGCTGTGAATGTAATTGCTTCACTTCCTGTTGCTGTGAGCTTAGCACTGTAATTTTCTCCTGCTATAGCTCCGGGCAGTTTAGCGGTAATTTTCGGTGCAGTAGCATTCACTTTGAGGGTAATATTCTTCGAG
>JAFPWQ010000239.1 GCA_017394925.1 Synergistaceae bacterium | reverse complement strand
CATGCAACGCGTCCCATTGGGTCATCTTTGAGAATCGCATCAAGAACTGCATCGGAAATCTGATCCGCTACTTTATCCGGGTGTCCTTCGGTTACTGACTCAGATGAAAATATAAAATTTCCTGACATGATTTATTTTTGCCTCCTTACATGCATAAAAAAACGTACCCTCCTGGAATTTAAGAGAGTACGCTATGATTTCGTGTTTATTGTCTCTCTCTCATCATCCAGCTTCAGCTTTTTATTCATAACTTGCTGCCGGTATTGGCACCTGATTCAAACAGGTTGCCGGGCTTCATCGGGCCGGTCCCTCCACCTCTCTCGATAAGAGTTTAATTGTGATTATTATCTGCTACTTTGAGTATAACTCGACTGCTAAGATTTCATTCACCTCAATGGGTAATTCTTCGCGTAACGGTTCACGGATTAACTTTGAGCAGAAATTTGCCTTGTCCTTTTCAAGATAAGGAACGTTGAAATTCACAAAGCCGTTGAAATTATCTTCGACTAATGCATTCGTTCTCGTCTTCTCTTTGAGTGAAATTACATCGTTGACCTTCACACCGTATGAAGGAATATCGACCTTCTGACCGTTCACAAGAACATGGCCGTGTGAGACAAGCTGACGTGCCTGACGGATTGAACGCGCGAATCCTGTTCTGTATACCAGATTATCCAGTCTGCACTCAAGAGCCTTAAGCAATGCCACGCCGGTCATGTCCTGACTCTTTTTGGCCATGTCGAAATAACGCGCAAACTGTCTCTCAAGTATCCCGTAATAGGCTTTAATTTTCTGCTTTTCCATTAACTGAAGTCCGTACTGTGATACTTTCTGACCTGTACGCGCACTTGCCGCCGCTGATGCTTTCTTGGGATCAGATCTCTTTAAGGCTTTAGGATGTCCGCATACATTGACACCCAGATGTCTGCATAATTTAAATCTCGGTTCTCTTCGTGTTGCCAATTTGGTAATCTCTCCTTGAAAATGATAATTATTTCGTCAAAATTAGATTGAGTTTAACATTCTAACCTGAAAAAGTAAAGTTTAAGGCAATCAATCACATAAGCTCATTAATGATTGCATAATGCCACGTGAAAATGAAAACGTTCATGTTATTATTCAGCGCACAAAAAAATTTTTCATTCGGGCGGTGATTATACATGATAAAAGAAGCAATAGTAAAGCTCGTGAACAAAGGCGATTTGACTTACGATGAAGCCTACACAGTGATGAATGAGATCATGAACGGCAATACGAGTCCAACACAGAATGCGGCATTTCTCGCGGCAATGTCAACGAAAAGTGCAAGAGCAGAAACAATTGATGAAATTTCCGGGTGTGCGGCGGCAATGAGGGAACATGCATTGAAAGTGAATCCCGAAATGGAAGTTCTCGAAATCGTCGGCACTGGAGGAGACAATGCTCACAGCTTCAATATATCAACCACATCTGCAATCGTAGCATCAGCAGGAGGAGTGAAAGTTGCCAAGCACGGGAACAGAGCAGCATCATCGCAATGCGGAACTGCGGACTGTCTTGAGGCTCTCGGAGTGAATATCAATCAGAGTCCCGAAAAGTGTATCGAACTTCTGAAGAGTGCAGGAATATGTTTCTTCTTCGCGCAGAAATATCACGCCTCAATGAAATATGTCGGGGCAATAAGACGCGAATTAGGATTCAGGACAGTGTTCAATATTCTAGGACCTCTCACTAATCCGGCATCACCGTCTATGCAGCTGCTCGGAGTGTACGATGAATATCTCGTTAATCCTCTTGCACAGGTACTCGTGAATCTGGGCGTAAAAAGAGGCATGGTAGTTTACGGTCAGGATAAACTTGATGAGATTTCACTTTGCGCTGAGACTTCAATATGCGAGATCAAAAACGGCTGGTTCAAATCCTACACGATTGCACCCGAAGATTTTGGCTTTGAGAGATGCTCACATGATGACATGAAAGGCGGAACTCCTGAAGAGAATGCAGAGATTACACGTGATATTCTCAGAGGCTCAAAGGGTCATAAGAGGAATGCAGTGTTAATGAATGCAGGTGCGGCACTCTATATTGCAGGTAAGGCTGAGAACATGAAAGACGGAATTAATCTCGCAGGAAAGATTATCGATTCAGGGAAGGCACTTGAGACACTGAAAAAATTTGCAGAGTTAAGCAATCGTGAATGATTCATGAATGAGCATGAATATATACTCAGCAGGACATGAAAAAAATATTTTTGCGCAGACAGGCAACATGGAATGAGCAATAAATATGTACTCAGCAGGACATGAAGATAAATATTTTTGCAGAGAAAAGCGATGAGGAGTGAATATGAATATACTTGATGAGATAGCAGAATACACGCGTGAAAGAGTGAGACATTCAAAGCAGATTATCTCACTTGATACCATGATGAAAACGGCATATGAGATTCCAAAGGGCAATTTTGAATTTGAGAATGCCTTAAAGAAAGAAGGCTTATCGTTCATATGCGAGTGCAAGAAGGCTTCACCATCAAAGGGAATAATCGCAGAAGAATTTCCGTATCTTGATATTGCATGTGAATATCAGAATGCCGGAGCTGATGCAATATCTGTTCTGACTGAACCTAAATATTTTCTCGGCCATGATGAACATCTGCTTGAAATAGCCGGTACTGTCAGTATTCCATGTTTGCGCAAAGATTTCACTGTCGATGAATACATGATATACGAGTCAAAAATTTTAGGTGCGTCATGTGTACTGCTGATATGTGCAATCCTGAATGAACCACAGCTCAGAGAATACATTCACATATGCGATGAACTTGGAATGTCTGCACTCGTTGAAGCCCATGATGAGAACGAGATACATATTGCACTCAATGCAGGCGCAAGAATAATCGGTGTGAATAACCGTAATTTAAAGGACTTCAGCATTGACCATGAAAACAGTATGAGGCTCCGCAAAATTATTCCTGAAAATATTTTATTCGTGTCAGAAAGCGGCATAAGAAATTCGGATGACGTTAGAATGATTCGTGATGCAGGAGCTGACGCGGTGCTTATAGGCGAGGTTCTTATGAGGGCGCATGACAGAAGAGCATTGCTTGAGGAATTCAGGAAGGAGTGAAGAAGGCACAATGACAACGAATAAGGCCGGGCGTTTCGGCATTCACGGAGGGCAGTATATCCCAGAGACATTGATGAATGCGGTAAATGAACTTGAGAGAGCATATAATTTCTACAGGAACGATTCAGATTTCAACACAGAATTAACCAGACTGTTTAACGATTATGCAGGCAGACCGTCAAGATTATATTACGCAGAGAGAATGACGAATGATTTAGGCGGAGCAAAAATATATCTCAAACGTGAAGACCTGAATCACACGGGCGCACATAAAATCAATAACGTACTCGGTCAGGCATTACTCGCCAAACGAATGGGAAAAACGAGACTCATCGCCGAGACTGGAGCAGGTCAGCACGGAGTCGCAACTGCAACGGCGGCGGCATTAATGGGAATGTCATGCGTTGTGTTCATGGGTGAAGAAGATACATTAAGGCAGGCTCTTAACGTCTACAGAATGCGCTTGCTCGGAGCTGAAGTTATACCCGTTAAGACAGGAACAGGAACACTCAAAGATGCAGTCTCGGAAGCATTCAGAGAATGGACAACACGAATTGATGATACTCATTACTGTTTAGGCTCGGTGATGGGGCCTCATCCTTTCCCGATGATAGTCCGCGATTTTCAGTCAGTGATTTCACGCGAGATTAAAGCACAGATTCTTGAACGTGAGAATAAATTGCCGGATTATGTTATTGCGTGTGTAGGAGGAGGCTCAAATGCAATCGGGAGTATCTATCACTTCATTGATGATTCATGCGTAAAGCTCATAGGCTGTGAGGCGGCCGGAAGAGGCATTAATACATTCGAGACAGCAGCAACAATAGCAACGGGCAGGATGGGCATATTTCACGGAATGAAATCGTATTTCTGTCAGGATGAATTCGGACAGATTGCGCCGGTCTATTCGATTTCGGCAGGACTCGATTATCCGGGAATCGGCCCGGAACATGCATATCTTCATGACATCGGACGCGCTGAATATGTCCCGGTAACTGATGAAGAAGCTGTATGTGCATTCGAGTATTTATCCAGGACTGAAGGCATAATTCCCGCAATTGAATCGGCACATGCAGTATCATACGCGATGAAATTAGCACCGTCATTAAGCAGAGAGAATATCATAGTAATCACGATTTCCGGCAGAGGCGATAAGGACTGCGCAGCTATTGCACGATACAGAGGAGAAAATATCAATGAGTAATATACATTCTGCATTTGAACACGGAAAAGCATTCATACCTTTCATTACGTGCGGATACCCGGATATAAACACGACTAAGGCAATAATTCATAAGGCAGTGAAGAACGGAGCAGATCTAATTGAGCTCGGCATACCGTTTTCAGATCCTACGGCTGAAGGTGCAGTGATTCAGTCAGCAAATTACAATGCGCTTAAAGGGGGCATAACAACAGATAAAATTTTTGATATGGTTCGTGAAATCCGCAAAGAGATTCATATTCCGATTGTATTCATGACATATGCAAACGTTGTATTCTCATATGGCACTGAAAGATTCATATCGACATGCAGAGAGATTCATGTTGACGGGATCATAATTCCTGATTTGCCGTTTGAAGAGAAAGATGAATTTTTACCTGAATGCAATAAATACGATGTTGATTTAATCTCGATGATTGCGCCGACATCAGACGAGAGAATCGCTATGATTTCACGTGAGGCAAAGGGTTTTCTCTATATCGTCTCAAGTCTGGGCGTAACTGGAACACGAAAAGAAATTACGACTGACCTTAACGCGATAATAAGCTCTGTCCGGAAACATACGAAAATTCCATGTGCAATAGGCTTCGGAATCTCAACACCAGAACAGGCCGCAAGAATGTCAAAAATATCTGACGGCGTTATAGTCGGGTCTGCAATCATAAAGATAATCGCTCAGCATGGAAAAAATTCTCCTGTTTATGTCGGCGAATATGTGAAGTCAATGAAGAATGCTATGTGAGATTGAAATATGCAGGCCGTTGGATGTATCAGCGACCTGCCGAAAATTTTTATCGTACCTTCCTGAGATATATATCCCACCAGCCACTATGATTAAGAGTACCAAATCCAACATGTGCAGAGTCTATGACTGTCCGGTAATATAAGTGCAGAGTTGAAGAGTTTTCAAGCGTAACCGTGAATCGTGCAGATATTCCCGAATTCATAGTGTTTTCCTCTGTCATCTCGTATGTGCCGTTACCAATATATTTGAACGAAGGAAAACTTGAGAATATAAGCGGAGCCGTTCTGTCAGGATAATCATCATAACTGTAATCAACAAGCAAAGACCCAATTCCGTTTGTACCGATAACATTATTTCCTGTCAGCATTAGAGTATACATTCCGCTGTATGCAGGTCCGTAGGTGTTGCCGTTACTCCTCATTTCGATTCCAATCTCGCCGATTCTGCCGGGCTTATACGTGAGCGATAAATTGCTCTTGTCATCAGATACAACTGCATGGCCTGAAACAATCTCCCACGTTCCATTAATAGCTACAGGTGAACCGTTATTATTGTTCTGGTTATCATTGCCGTTATCGTTGTTATTATCGTTCTGATTGTCGCCGTTACCGTTATTGTTGTTATTGTCGTTCTGATTATTATTTCCGTTGTTATTCTGGTTTTGTTCATCAGGATCTGTATCCCATCCGCTGTTATTCCTGTTCTCCTGAGATACATTATTACTGTCTCCTCCTCCGCTGCCACCTCCACCGCAGCCGCCAGACATAACAGCAAAGAACATCATGACAATCATAAAGATACTAAGACGCTTCAGACTCGTGCGCATAAAAATCATTCCTTCCATGAAAAAATTTATGTGCACAGACAACATTACCCCTTAGTCTATGCTATAAT
>JAFPWQ010000238.1 GCA_017394925.1 Synergistaceae bacterium | reverse complement strand
GTTTTCGTCATAGCTTAATATTATAATAAAATCCCCCCGTTTTGGAGGGATTATATTTCATTCTTCTATGTTCTCGTGATAACCTGCAACCTGAATCTTTTTCACGTTCGCAATCGATTCAACTTCGGCTCTCTTGTCGCACGGAAATTCACATGCAAGTCCGCAGCTTGATGATAATTTTCTCGGAACTGGTGCAATACGTGCCTGTATACCTGAACTTCTGCATGTCCTCTCGAACATGAGAGCAGCACTCGTAGTTTTGAACGTAGCAAGACAGCTCAAAGTTTACAGATACCCTTTTGCTTTCAGAATCTCTTTTGCCTTCTCAATGTGTCTTGCAGGCATCTTTATCACCGGCCCTGTGCAGCCCATAGCACTCTCGGCGTAAATATTTTCTTTCCAGAGAACTTTTACGGCGTTGTCGATTTCGAGAACATCGATTCCGTGTAACTCATCATCTGTAGGTTCTGCAGGAGGAGCTTTCACATCTTCTTCTGCACTTGCGGCCTTCGGGGTTAATGCTTCGATTTCTTCATCGAGCCCTGCTTTACGTGCGGCTTTGAGTTCTTCTGCGACTCGTTCAGGTAATCCGCCGGCTATGACGCTTGCAGTGAATGACAGTGCATTGGCGATAACAGGAGCACCGCTTGCACGTGATACGATTGATACGACATTCTGCCAGCCTTCACCGCATGAAGGACCGTATCCCCAGCCGGTTGCCTCATAGCTTCCGCCGGTCGTGAATGACGAGAACATTTTCACGAGGACATTACCGGTCAGCGTGTCAGTAACGCAAACATCAACCGCGCCCGTCAGAATATCATTGCCCCTGAGAACACTTCCGCCGTCAGAACGCACTGAACTTCCGAACGTAATATCATAGCCTTTATCCTTCATGTGCGTTAATGCCCTGAATACAGGCTGTGCAGTATCGACATTGAGAATTCCTACTGTAGGATTATGAATTCCAAGTGCTTTTGCTACTGCGATTCCGTAAATGGCATTGCGCAACATGGCCTCGCCTCTGACCGTTGAGCTTGTTCCAGTCGTTGATGCAAGTATCATTGCTTTGCCGCGTCCGGGCGTGAAAACTCTTCCGATTGTAGTTACGCCTAAAGGGAACGGGAAATGCATTGCAACCGCTCCGGCAACTTCACCATTCTTTACGCACTCTTCAAGTTTTGCGGGTATCTCGCACTCTTCGCATTCAATGTACTCTAAATATTCATAGCCTTTAACCTTTGGGCCGATTAAAACGGGAATAACGTTATTTGAGTTCTGCAATGCGAGTTTTGCACCCTTTGCTATTTCTTCTGCTCCGTGTTCGCTTCCAGAGGCCATGAGTCCGACTCTTACCTTCGGGCCTCCTGACTTTGCGCTCTCTATTATTTCATTCAGAGCCTCGCCGATTAATTTTTTCACAGCATCTGACATGTTAGGCCAGCTTTCCGGCAACTTCACTCAGTGTTTCAAGAATCATTGCCTTTATGTCTTCTTTGCTCACCGATGACACCGATGATTTAGCCTCTGCAGGTTCAGGAGCCTCAATCAGGAATGATGCACCGTCCGCGAGGTTCGTTAAACGTGCTAAGAATAAGCTGCCCTTACCGATTATCATTGCGCGTTTGATTTTGCCCTCGTTAATCATCTCACATGCATGGCCGATAAACGGAACTCCTGCAGGTATATGTCCCTGAGTGTGAGCGTAGCCGATTGTGCCGTGCTTCTTGATGAAGTCCATCATTGCGGGTTTCTCAATCGCCTTCTTCATGACCGCAAGAGCAGCTATCATCTTGATATTCGCTAACGGAACATTGCCAGCTCCGGCCGGTTCAGTGATCTCGTGATTCTGGAGTTCGGGGGCATAACGGTCTACGTCCGTGAATGTGAGTCCTGCTGACTGTAACGGCTCAAATGTCAATGCGCTCGTAACTGCCTGAGGTGCTCCGCCTGCACCGACTGTATGCTTGCCGAGTACATCAAGACGCATAACGGGCATAGTTCCGTCATCGGGTACAAGCAGAACTGCAAAACTTCCAACGCAGTCCTCAAGTGCAAGCAGATTCTTCTTCACGTGATCTCTTGAGTTCATGTAGAGCTTCGGAATTGATCCTCCTGCTACTACTGCTACATTCTTTCTTGCGCCTGATGCAACCTGAGCCGCCGCGTTAATCATTGCGTTCACCGGACCTGCACAGAAGCCTCTGACATCACAGCCTGACGCATTCACACAACCGGCAACTTCAGCGATGGCCTTCGCGAAATTTCCGCCTGCCCTCTGTCCGACATCACCGGCTCCCTCTTCTGAACACTCAATCACAAAATCAAGGTCCAAAGGATTCATGCCGCTGTTCTTCAGGAGGTGAAGTAACGCGAGTACACCTGATGCTTTGCCTGCGAGATTTTCCATTAAGACATGTGCAGTTAAACACGGGTCTGTTGGATGTCCTGAACGAATGCAGCCTACAACTTTTCCCTCGTTATAGAGATACAGACCGGCACGTTCTTTAACTTCCGTTTCGATTTCTGCAAGCTCATGCATATTCTTTGTGCGTAAGACTCTCTTCACAATTGCTTCTGTGATTACGGGGTCTTCAGCTAACTTTTTGCTCACGGCCTCCGCAAAGCTCTTCTCAAGCCATACGAGTTCGAACTCATCACTTGCTGAGATTAATCCGAGAAATTCATCTTCGGGCATAAGCTCACCGAATTTTCCGTAGCGTTTTGATTTCTCATCTGGCAACGGATTATTCACCCAGCCTGACGGTAACACTTCAAACTCTTCGTATGTTATGCCGCCTATATACGTCTGGTTCGGTGCATAGTGCAGTGCATGATCATATGACTGAATATGTTTCGGCAGTGCGTCAAGATATTCCTGTTCTTTTCCTGAATGAAACGCTTCCCAGGGAGTTCCGCCGTAATGACTGCCGGTTTCGGGAGCGTGATTGAGACAATATGAGTAACTTTTGATTCCAACTTTTGACATGATTCATTCTCCTAAAAAAATTCCCGGAGGCTTTTTATCTTCCCCCGGGATGATTATTTCCGATGCTTATTCAATAACGTTCTTGCTGTACTGATCGCGCATACCTTTTACTGCTTCGGCTAATGCATCAGGGTCAAGCACCATTTCCATCATAGAAATCTGTTCTTCCCATGCTGCCGGGTCGCATTCGGCTCTGATTACCGGATCAAAAATGTGATATACAGGGAGTTCCAACGAAACTCCTGCGAGAGGGCCTGCATATGTCGGGTCGCCTGCTGTTACAGTCTCGGCGTAAATCTCTGCACCTTCTGCGTCAGAGCTGCCAAGAATGACAACGCAATCCGTACCGTATTTCTCTCCAGCGTCCTTTACTCGCTGCTGATTCTGCAGGTCCATCGCTCCTGCGGCCGTTCAGACAAAGCACTCGGTAGCTGAGAATATAATCTCGGCTCCGCTGTCCTTCAAACATGCTTCCATTGCAGGACCAGGAACGCCATCACGTTCACCGAGAAGCAACAATTTCTTTCCTGCAAGTTTCCCCATGTCTGACACCTTCCCTTCTAAAAGATTATTTTTTGATTTAGCTGACTGATTTTAATTTTTATTCCTGCTGACAACAATTTATTTTTCTTATCTCAACTTACGCTCTTAACTTATGCGCAAAGCTCATCAACTTTGGCTGTGATCGTCTCAATCGTCAAATCATCACCGCCGAGCCTCGCGACTTCCTGACCGTCCTTGTAGAATAAGAACGTAGGCTGTGCCATTACTGCCGGTCTGACCATCATAGCAACTCTTCTGTTCTTTGATGTGTCGACTGAGCAGAATTTGAACTTGCCTTCATACTTCGGATTCTCTGCGAGTTCGTGATACTTGGGCATGAGTGCCATGCACGGGCCGCACTTAGGACCCCAGAAATCGAGAACTACAGGTACAGGACTGTTTTTGAATTCAGCCTCAAAGTTTTCTTTCGTGATCTCTGTGATTGCCATTTTTGTTTTCACCTCGCTCTCTGGAATGTGAATATTTTCCATAAAACGCACCAGTTCCGTCGATAAATTATAATTTCGTTTACGCGTAAAGATTTTTGTTATGGTGCAAAGCAATTATAACTCATAAAATGATTCAACAGCTGATAAAAAAAAATTTTATTCCAACAAACGTAATTTATTTTTCTTCGGAAGGACTCTCGGATTCGAATCATGAAAGCGAATCATGAAGAGCCTGTTTAAATTTGATTCATAAATTAAGGATGTGAAATTCAATAATGAAACTTGAGATCGGAGCATTTCACGTCAAGGACATCGTATTCGGAGATAAGACCGCTTACTCTTCAGGTGTTCTTACGGTGAATAAAGAAGAGCTGCTTAAAGTTGTTCATGAGGACGAGCATATCACGACAGCAGATTTCAAAATCGTACATCCCAGCGACAACGTAATATTATGTCCCGTGAAAGAAGCTGTAGAGATGCGCTGCAAAGTTTCAGGGGGGCACGGAATTTTTCCCGGCGTATTAACTGAAATGGAAACAGCCGGATCAGGCCGTACACATTGCCTTCAGGACTGTTCATTGATCGTAGTCGGCGAACATGCCGGAGGATTTCAGGACGGAGTTATCGCGATGGGCGGAAAGTATCAGCACTATACGATTTTCGGCGATATGGTGAATCTTGTGCTCGTTGCGGACACAGATGAAGACTTTGAACGTCATGAACAGCAGAAGAAGAATCACGCATTACGCTGGGCAGGCATGAGACTTGCTGAATACATCGGTCAGTGCGTAAAAGATTTAGAGCCTGAAAATATTGAAGTCTATGATCTGCCCGCAGTAAATGAAAGAGGCTCAGAGGTTGATGCATTGCCGCGTGTACTTTACGTTTTACAGCCGCAGAGTCAAATGGAGACAATGGGCTATAACACGCTGATTTACGGCTGGGATGCGAATCATATTCTCCCAACGTTTATGCACCCGAACGAATTACTTGACGGCTGTATGGTATCAGGTTCATTCATGCCTACGTCATCAAAGATTTCAACGTATGAATTCGCGACCAATCCGATGATTAAGAAGTTATATGAGCAGCACGGAAAGACAATTAATTTCTTGGGCGTACTCATGTCAACTCTTAACGTCAAAATGGACGAAAAAGTTCGCTGTGTGAAAATGGCCGGACAGATTGCTACGAGTCTGGGAACAG
>JAFPWQ010000237.1 GCA_017394925.1 Synergistaceae bacterium | reverse complement strand
TGCTTCTGCCTGTGCCTCAATGCTTAACGGAACGTGTACAGCCATCTGGTCGCCGTCAAAGTCAGCGTTGAATGCCGTACAGACCATTGGATGAAGACGAATTGCTTTGCCTTCCATTAAGACAGGTTCAAACGCCTGAATTCCCAGCCTGTGAAGTGTGGGTGCACGGTTGAGCATGACGGGATGATCTTTGATGATGTTCTCTAAAATCTCCCAGATCTCACCGCCGCCCTTTTCGATTTTTCTTTTTGCATTCTTCACGTTCGGTGCAAGTCCGCCTTCAACGAGTCTGCGAATCACAAACGGTTTAAAGAGTTCGAGAGCCATTTGCTTTGGAAGTCCGCACTGATAGATTTTCAGCTGAGGCCCGATAACGATAACCGAACGACCCGAATAGTCAACACGTTTTCCCAGCAAATTCTGACGGAAGCGTCCTTTTTTGCCGCGAAGTAAATCCGTGAGACTCTTTAATGGTCTGTTGCCTGCACCGAGTACTGCCTTTCCTACACGGCCGTTATCGATTAATGCGTCAACACATTCCTGAAGCATTCGTTTCTCATTGCGTATGATTATCTCAGGTGCATTGAGTGCCTGTAACTTTTTGAGTCTGTTGTTCCTGTTGATGACTCTTCTGTATAAATCGTTAAGGTCGCTTGTGGCAAAACGTCCTCCGTCTAACTGGACTAACGGCCTTAAGTCCGGCGGTATAACAGGAAGGACATTCAGAATCATTGACTGGGGTTTTGATTCGCTCTTCCTGAAATCTTCTGCAACCTGAAGACGCTTGATTAATTTGCGTTTTTTCTGGCCGGTTGTATCTGCAATCTGTTCACGCAATGAATCAGTCAGCAGATCCAAATCTAACCTGTTGATTAACGTCTGCACACCGTCAGCACCAATGCCGGACTCAAAATTACTGTCATATCTTCTGCATAATTCAGCCTGATGCTCAAAAACTACATCGCCCTGTGAAAACGGAGAATTTCCCGGCTCAATCACCAAATGACTGGGATCATCAATCTGTTTCTGGTGAGGCGTAACTTTGAATCTTCCCGTTCTGTATTCCTGCTCAAGTAAAGTAAGCTCATCACGAGATAATACTTTCCCTTTTGTGTATGGTATCTTGATTACGCCTGTAACTATGAATGCGTCATTATTTCCGATTTTTGCGCGTTCTGCATTGTCGTCAGCTTTTGATTCGGGGACGATTGTGCCTGCATTGAGTCCGAGTTCTTCTGAGTCTTCGCTGAGAATAAATGCAGGTTCAGCCTTCACGCTTTCATCGCCGTAATGAGTCTTGAAGTTCGATAACTGCTGTGCTGAAATAATATCGCCGATTTCAACGGGAACGTTCTCTATGCCCTCAAGCTGATATGCTGATTCACACTGGAAATTCTCTTTGCCCTGATAGAATTCGTGAATCTTCTTCGCACTCTCATATACTACACTTCCAACGGGAACTATATCCGGCCTTGATGAGGCTGTAACTTTGTAGCCGTCCTCAGTCTTTCTTGAAGGCGCAAAGTATATTACTTTCTCAAGGTCTTTTGCACTCGTCCCAAGAAGCAAGCTCAAACGGCTTGGAATTCCGCGAAGATACCAGATATGCACAACAGGTACAGCGAGGTCAATATGTCCCATTCTCTCGCGCCTGACTCTGTTATCAGTAACTTCAACACCGCAGTGTTCGCAGACTACACCCTTAAATTTTGGGCCGGAACGCTTATATTTTCCGCATTTGCATTCATAGCTTCTTGTCGGTCCGAAAATTTTTTCACAGAATAAGCCGTCAGTCTCAGGTCTTAATGTCCTGTAGTTAATCGTCTCAGGCTTTAAGACTTCTCCGTTTGAGATTTCATGTATTCTTTCAGGCGTTGCAAGTTTAATTCTTACGCCGGTTATTTCTTTTCTCTTGGCCATGTTTAATTCTCCCCCTCTCCGTCAGTCTCAGGGTCATTGAATATATCAGGCACTTCATGTTTAGTATCTGAATCTGAATCTTCAAGCATTAATTCTTTGCTCATGTTCATTAAATCCTCTGCGCTTGGTTCTTCGTTATCGAATAATATATCTGACATCTCAGACATGCCCGTTCTGCTTTCCGAATCCGAATCTGAATTTATTTCTGTTTCCTGTTTCTGTTCGGGTTCTGGTTCTGACTCGGGCTGTGATTTGCGGCTCTTTCTGGTCTTTCGGGGAGCTGAGAATATCTCTGGAGCTTTACCCATGAATACCGGCCTGTCGTCATCTTCAATCGGAATATCTCCGTGCGTACCGTCATCAAATTCAACTTCAACGTCAAGACCTAATCCCTGAAGCTCTTTCACTAAGACTCTGAAACTTTCAGGCACTCCGGGCTTAACGAGGCTCTGACCTTTCACTATGCGCTCATATGTCTTATCACGTCCGCGAATATCGTCAGACTTGACCGTCAGAATCTCCTGAAGTACGTTAGCCGCACCATAACCCTCAAGTGCCCATACTTCCATTTCGCCGAATCTCTGACCGCCGAACTGTGCCTTGCCTCCTAAAGGCTGCTGCGTGATTAAGCTATACGGTCCTGTTGAACGCGCATGTATCTTGTCATCGACTAAGTGATTTAACTTCAGCATATACATACAGCCAATCGTAACTTTCTTGTCCATTGGTCTGCCTGTCCTGCCGTCGCGGATCGTAATCATTCCGTCTTCTGTCAAATCCGGATATTTTTCTGCCGCGATTTTCTTCATCTCGTCAAAAATTTCGTTTTCATTCGCACCTTCAAATACGGGAGTCGAAACATGCCAGCCGTTATTGAGTGCAACGAATCCCATTATCGTCTCAAGAACCTGACCGAGATTCATTCGGCTCGGAACTCCCAGAGGGTTAAGCACTACATCAACGGGTGTTCCGTCGGGTAAATAGGGCATATCTTCAACGGGTAAAATTCGGCTCACAACTCCCTTGTTGCCATGACGGCCTGCCATTTTATCGCCGACAGTAATTTTTCGTCTCTGTGCAACATAGACTTTGATTGAGCGAAGCACTCCTGAACTTAATGCTTCGGGGCTTGTCTTTCTGTCCATTTGCTTTATGGCTACTACTTTTCCCCATGAGCCGTTCGGAAGTTTTAACGAGTTATCGCGTACTTCTCTTGCCTTCTCGCCGAATATCGCACGCAGTAATTTCTCTTCGGGAGTCTGGTCGCTTTCACCTTTGGGCGTTACTTTTCCCACGAGAATATCTCCTGCACTTACTTCTGCTCCGATTCGGATTATGCCTTCATCATCAAGATTACGCAGCATGTCTTCGCCCACGTTCGGAATATCGCGCGTAATTTCTTCTGCGCCTAATTTCGTCTCGCGTGCATCGATTTCATACTCTTCAATGTGAATGGACGAGAATTTATCTTCTTTGACGAGATTCTCACTCAGCAATATAGCATCCTCAAAGTTATAGCCTTCCCAAGGAACGAACGCAACAAGAACGTTATGACCAAGTGCAAGTTCTCCGTTTTCGATTGCTTGACCGTCTGCTATTATGTCGCCTTTCAGAACCTCTTCGCCTTTCTTCACAAGCGGCCTCTGATGAATCAGCGTTGACTGATTTGAACGCCTGAACTTTATCAGCTCATATAAACGTTCGCGCCCTCGTTTATTCTTTATCTTTATCGTCTCTGAATCTACATACGAAACAACGCCGTCTTCCCTCGCTGTTACGCATGAGCCTGAATCTTTCGCTATCCTGTGTTCTATTCCGGTGCCGACTCTCGGTGCTTCTGGTACTAACAGCGGCACGGCCTGACGCTGCATGTTTGAACCCATTAATGCACGGTTAGCATCATCATGTTCAAGGAAGGGAATCAATGCAGTAGACGGTGAGACTATCTGACGCGGTGAAACGTCCATATAATTAACCTGATCTGTAGGTACGGTTACTATTTCGTCCGCGTGTCTTGTCGGGCACATATCGCCGGATATAGTTATGCCGTCATCTTCAAGTTTCGTATTCGCCATTGCAAC
>JAFPWQ010000236.1 GCA_017394925.1 Synergistaceae bacterium | reverse complement strand
TTCTTTGCATTGAAGCTGCTTGAGATACTTGAAGGTAAAGCAATGGCAGATGAAGTTGCAGAGGCTTTCTTGATTCCGTTAGTGTATAAGCGTTAATGTAATTGAGTGAATGCATTCCTCCTGTTTAAATGACGGGGGGAATTTTTTTTTGTGTGTGTATATGTGAAAAACTCTCCCTCGTGAATGAAGGAGAGCTTGTTATCTTCGTTATTATGGTGGGCCCACCTGGACTCGAACCAGGAACCTTCCGGTTATGAGCCGGTGGCTCTGACCACTTGAGCTATGGGCCCGAACACCTGAAGAATTTTACACGAGTGATAAATTTGCGTCAAGAGATTCAAAAAGAAAAAGTGAATGCGAACGTGAAAAATTTAAATCATGCGCGAAAATCGAAATATATATTATAATTTGCTTAACACTGCGCCGTTTTCATATTGGACACATTAAATCTATTATGCAATTACGAAAGGAAGTATGAAGCATCATGAAAGAATTCAAGTATGTCATCACTGATCCCGTAGGTATCCACGCACGTCCCGCCGGTTTACTCGTCAAAGAGGCCAAGCAGTTCAAGAGCACAGTAACATTCATCAAGGGTGAGAAGAGCGCAAAAGCAACAGCACTCATGAAGTTAATGGGAATGGGAATCGTCCAGAACGATGAAGTAACGATTCAGGTTGAAGGTGAAGATGAAGAGACCTGTGCCGCCGCAATTGAGAAGTTCATGAAGGAGCATTTTTAATGCAGACCTTTAAGGGAATCAAGATAGTAAACGGTATAGCGATAGGGAAGATAAAGATCTATAAGCTGCCGGATTACACAATCAATGAGGAACTTGTAAGCGATATAGCCGGAGAGATTGAGAGATTTGAATCAGCGAGAGTAAAAGTTCAGGAACAGCAGAACGCACTTGCAGGAAAAGTGAGCAAGGAAGAAGCCGGAATCTTTGAAGCTCATGCGATGATGCTCGACGATGATGATTTAATCGATTCATGCAAAGAGTACATGAGTGAAGGACACACAGCCGAGTATGCAGTGCGTGAAGGATTTGAAGCTGCCGCAAAGATGTTCAGTGAAATGGAAGATGAATATTTCAGGGCAAGAAGTGCAGATGTTATTGACCTGAAGAATTCAATGCTTGATGTTCTCTTCGGAACTGACACCGAAAGCCTGCAGGGTAAAGAGCCTTCGATACTTGTTGCTGAGGACATGACTCCGTCAGACACGGTAAAGCTCGATAAGTCATTGCTGCTTGGACTGGTAACGCGTCAGGGAAGTTCAAATAGTCATACGGCAATATTAGCACGCTCTATGAACTGGCCTACGCTGATTCAGTGCCATGATATTACGGACGACTGCGACGGAAAATTTGCCATTCTCGACAGCTATAACTCATGCATTTACGTTGAGCCTGAACAGTATTTGATTGATGAACTTTCAGCCAAGCAGGCCGAAGACAGAGCACGTGAGGCAAAATTACAGGAGCTTAAAGGCAAGCCAAGCGTAACGAAAGACGGCTACAAAGTAAAATTATATGCCAACATCGGAGGACCTAAAGACATTCAGGCAGTTCTTGAGAATGATGCGGAAGGTGTCGGACTTTTCAGATCTGAATTCGTTTATCTCAACAGCAAGACTGATCCCACTGAAGATGAGCAGTTTGCCGCATACAAGAAAGTTCTCGAAGGACTTGCGCCCCGTTTCGTAATCATCAGGACATGCGATATTGGTGCGGACAAAACGATTGACTATATGCATCTCGGAAAAGAAGAGAATCCTGCGTTAGGCTTCAGGGCAGTACGTATATGTCTGAATCGCAGAGATTTCTTCAAGAGACAGTTACGCGCATTGCTCAGAGCGTCGGCATTCGGCAATCTTGGAATCATGTTCCCGATGATAATATCACGCTGGGAGGTTCAAGAGTGCAAAGAGATTCTCAATGAATGCAAACAGGAACTCAAAGCAGAAGGCAAAGCAATGGGAGAAATTGAGATAGGCATCATGATTGAGACTCCTGCGGCGGCCTTATGTGCTGACGAACTTGCCGAAGAAGTAGATTTCTTCTCACTCGGAACTAATGACCTTACGCAATACACATGCGCAATTGACCGTCAGAGTGCAAATCTTGAGCGTTTTGCGGATACACATCATCCTGCAGTGTTAAGATTGATCCGCGAGACGATTGAAGCAGGCCACAGACATAATACATGGGTAGGAATATGCGGTGAACTTGGAGCTGATCCGACACTCACGGAAGAATTCCTGAAGTGGGGCGTTGATGAACTCTCAGTGAATCCGAAGAGTATTCTGCCTTTACGCGGAAATGTAAGAAATGTTGACTTGTCGAAATACAAAACTGAATCCCCGAAGCCTGAAGTTAAAGCTGAACCAGAAGCAAAGCCTGAAGTAAAAGAAGTAAAATCAGAAGAGGCTAAACCAGAAGTGAAAGCAGAAAAGCCGAAGGGATTTTTTGGGAGGTTATTCGGATAAATGATATACGGAGCATTAGAAGCCGGCGGCACGAAAATGATATGTGCTGTCGGAAATGAAAGCGGCCAGATTTTAGATCAGCTGTCAATTCCAACAACGACACCTGATGAGACAATGCCGAAAGTGATTGAGTTCTTCAAGGCAAAACTTGAAGCTGAATCAGATGACGACAAAATGAAGGCACTAGGTATTGCGTGCTTTGGTCCTGTCGATGTCCGTCCGAAATCAAAGACCTACGGAAATATTTTATACACGCCTAAAATCCCGTGGAGAAATTTCCCTATGGTTAAGACAATGAAAGAAGCACTGAATATTCCTGTTGGATTTGACACAGACGTAAACGGTTCACTTTTGGGCGAAGTAACATGGGGCTGTGCAAAAGGACTCACAGATGCAGTTTACTTCACGATAGGCACAGGAATCGGAATGGGTGCAATGTCAGGAGGCAATTTGATTCACGGAATGCTTCACCCTGAGACTGGACATATCGCAATGTCAGTTATTCCCGGCGATGAGTACAAAGGTCATTGTCCTTCACACGGTGCATGTTTCGAGGGCATGGCCTCAGGTCCGGCAATTCAGGACAGATGGGGCAAGCCTGGCAAAGAACTTGCTGATGACCCTGCAGTATGGGATCTCGAAGCAAAATATATTGCTCAGGCATTAACAGCTGTAACGTACATGCTCAGTCCCCAGAAAATTATTCTCGGCGGAGGAGTTATGACTCAGGCGCAATTATTCCCGTTAATCAGGAAATA
>JAFPWQ010000235.1 GCA_017394925.1 Synergistaceae bacterium | reverse complement strand
TACGAGCCTGAATGATTTAGAATCTGGAATATCAATGCGGTAAAAATTTATGCTTCTGGTCTTGCCGGGAGTCTGACCTGTCTTTGCGAGCCTGGAATTCAGCATGGCGTTAATCAATGACGACTTGCCAACGTTTGAACGTCCTGCTACTGCTATCTCTGGTATGCTCTCGTCTTCAGTG
This sequence comes from Synergistaceae bacterium, assembly GCA_017394925.1. GTDB lineage: Bacteria > Synergistota > Synergistia > Synergistales > Aminobacteriaceae > JAFUXM01. The sequence continues at coordinate 2,928 of JAFPWQ010000235.1, read as the reverse complement.
AGCAATTGCTCAGGTTTAAAGCATGATGCCTCGAACTTTGCGTGAGTGAAAAGAATTTTTTTCTCAGTCATGCAATAATTCTTTCAGCGGTGTATCCTGTGAACGCACGAACTCAGGAGTGATTACGAGCTTCTTTCCTGATTTTGATTTCTCAGGCATTGAAGGCAGTTCATACTCAATATCAAGCATGAGATTCTCCATGATTGAACGTAAACCCCTTGCACCTGTTTTTCTCTTCACGGCAAGTTCTGCAATCACGTCTAATGCTTCGGGTGTGAATTCAAGTTTTACGCCGTCCATTTCAAGAATCTTCGTGTATTGCTTCACGAGCGCATTCTTGGGTTCCTGAAGGATTCTGATGAATGCGGCCTTGTCGAGTTCCTCAAGCGCAACAAGTACGGGAATTCTTCCGACAAGCTCAGGAATGAATCCATACGTAACTAAATCTTCGGGCTGTACTTTTCTGAGAATCTCATAGCTTCCTGATTTCTGCGCAAGCTCACCGCCGAATCCCATTGATTTCTGCAGCTCACGACGTGCTACTATGGGTTCTAGTCCGTCAAAAGCTCCTCCGCATATAAATAAAATATTTTCCGTGTTAATCTGTATGAAATCCTGATGCGGATGTTTACGTCCTCCTTTGGGCGGAATGTTCGAGATCGTACCCTCAAGAATTTTAAGCAACGCCTGCTGTACTCCTTCACCTGATACATCACGCGTTATTGATGTCGATTCTGATTTGCGCGAGATTTTATCTACTTCATCAAGATATATTATTCCCCGTTCTGCCGCTTTCAGATCATAATCCGCTGCCTGTAATAATCTAACGAGTATATTCTCTACATCTTCACCGACATATCCGGCTTCGGTCAGTGTAGTAGCATCAGCAATCGCAAAAGGTACGTTTAACTTGCGCGCTAATGTCTGGGCGATTAATGTCTTTCCTGATCCTGTAGGGCCGAGTAATAATACATTGCTTTTCTGCAAATCAACGTCTGCATTCTTAAGCTCAAGATTATTTCTGACTCTCTGATAATGATTGTACACTGCAACAGAGACAACTTTTTTGGCCCTCGACTGACCGATTACGTACTGGTCTAAATAATCGCTGAGTTCTCTGGGCTTTATTGCTTCGGTCTTAAAGAATGATTTCTTTTTCTTTGTCTCTGGCTCTTCTTCAAACGGAATATCAAACATATCAAACGCATTAGAATTAATATCAGGCGGCATAGGGGGCATGTTCATGTGCACAGGAGAATTCCTGCCCGCCATCATGATACTGCACAAGGCTATACACTGATCGCAGATTCTCGCATTGCCCCCGGGACCATCGAGCATTTGATCAACTTCTGAGCGCAGTTTTCCGCAGAATGAACATCTGTCTTCTTTATTCGTGTTATTTGCGTTATTCGCGTTTTTCTCGTTTTTATTATTTTCTTTATCTTTGCCGGGCATAATTTATCTTGCCTCTATGATTTTATCTATAAGTCCATATTTCATGGCCTCTTCTGCTGTCATGTAGTTATCGCGGTCAGTGTCTCGTGCAATCGTCTCAATGTCCTGTCCAGTGTGAGCCGCTAATATTTTATTCATGCGTTCTTTAGTTTTCAGGATATTTTTTGCCTGAATCTCAATATCGCTTGCCTGTCCTCTTGCACCTCCGAGAGGCTGATGAATCATGACTTCTGCATTGGGAAGTGCTAAACGTTTACCCTTTGCGCCTCCTGCAAGTAAAATCGCTCCCATACTGGCGGCAAGTCCTACACATATTGTCGATACCTGCGGCTTGATATACTGCATCGTGTCATAAATCGCAAGTCCGGCCGTTACGCTTCCTCCGGGACTGTTGATGTAAATATTTATATCCTTGTCGGGGTCTTCACTCTCAAGGAATAATAGCTGTGCAACGATTGAATTCGCAACGTCATCTACTATTTCAGAGCCGAGAAATATAATCCTGTCCTTGAGTAACCGGCTGTAAATATCATAACTGCGTTCACCTCTTCCGGTCTGCTCAATTACATACGGAATGTAATAGGCCATGTATTACTCTCCTTCGTGATTGCTTTCGGGCTGTGCAGGCTGTGATAACTCTTTGACTTCTTTGACTTTCAGGTGCGATATTAAAGCATCGGCAATTTTGTCCCAGCGTATTTCATCAACAAGACGGTCAAGTGAGTTTTTGTTCTCATGGAAATATTTCGCAATGAATCCTTTGCTGACGTTTAACTGCTTTGCTCTGCGGTCAAATTCTGAATCAATATCTGACTCCTCAACATGTACATCAAGTTTCTTTGCGAGTTCATCCATGACGAGAACGTTGCGCACAGCTGCTTCTGCTCTGGACTTCAGTAAATTCTCATAGCCTTTTCTGCCTTCTTCTGTGTCGAGACCGTATGCGTCTTTCAGTTCAATGCCGTTATTCTTCGCCCAGTCTTCATCATCATGACGCATTGAGTGCTTCTGACGTTCAATGATGCTGTCAGGAAGGTCAAGTTTTGATTTGCCTGCAATGAGTTCAACTGCTCTGTTGCGTAAATCAATGAGTGATTCTTCTGCAACCTGATTCGTTAAGTCCGAACGTAATCTTGCCCTGAATGATTCTTCATCTTTAATGTCTGTGTCCTCACCGAATACATCCTTGTAGAACTGTTCATTAATTTCCGGCAGTACATACTCTGAGACATTCTCAACCTTCATGCTATAGCGTACGTGCTTACCTGCAAGTGCTTTTTCTGCATGTGCCGGTTCAACGTCAAATTCTGCTGTTACCTCTTCACCTTTTGACTTGCCGATTAATGCCTCGCGTACCTGCTTTCTGATTGTCTCGTCTGCAAGATTGATTTTCTCGTGTGTTGCGTCAGGTTTGGGCTGTTCTGATGATTCAGAGCCGTCATCATTGAGCGTTCGTATCGTGAGTTCAACGTC
>JAFPWQ010000234.1 GCA_017394925.1 Synergistaceae bacterium | reverse complement strand
GTTGCCTACCATCATTGCCGGGACTTCTTTGCTAACTGCTTTGTTTCTCGGTTCCGCAAAAACATTCGGAGCCGGGACAAGATAAAAATTTATGTTCTCAACGAGCTTCAAGCCTTCCGGAGTGTAAAGCCTCTTCATCTTTCCGTCCTCGTTCATTGAGTTGAACCCGATAACTACAACATGAACGTGAGCCTTGTCCGTTGCTTCACTGTCCCAAATGAAAGTAGTGTGAGCAAAATCAACGTGAATATTAAACCGTTCGGACAACGTTTTGAAGACCGCGCTGACCTGTTCGCCCTGAGTTATTGAATTCGTCGAGACAAATGCAGCTTTTACGTTCGTATTCTGGATAAATTCCGATGCCTTGAAGTACCAGCCTGCAACGTAATCAATCTTGCCTGCTGTCTTGTAGGGCTTGCCGTCCTCGTCAACGAACACTGACAAAATGTCCTGCTTCTGCTCTTTACTCTGAATCGAATAGCCTAAAAATGGAGGGTTGCCGATTATGTAGAGATTTTCAGATGAAGGCACTAGAGTCCGCCAGTTCATGCGCAGGGCGTTAGCTTCGATTATGTGATTGTATGACGTTAGGGGCAGTAAATCACCCAAGAACGGCAGCAACGTTTGGGCTTTGTCCATGCTTTGAGTCTCGTTCCACATCTGAGACTCTGCAATCCATAACGCTGTCCGAGCTACAGCAACAGCAAAGTCGTTAATCTCAATCCCATAGAATTGCGATATTGATACTTTTATCAACGATTCATTTTTCGGGGGGCTGTAAGAGCTTTGAGCAAGGGTGTTAATTACTCTATTCTCAAGCCGTCTCAATGACAAATAAGACTCTGTGAGAAAATTTCCGGAACCACAGGCAGGGTCAAAAAATTTCAGAGTGCCGAGCTTTTTCTGAAATGCCCGCAACTTTTGAGTCCGGCTTCGTGAAGCTGGAGCTTTAATTATCGCGTCAAATTCTTCATTCAAGTCATCAAGAAATAACGGGTCAATAACCTTGTGAATATTTTCAACTGAGGTGTAGTGCATTCCGCCGGAGTGTCGGGTTTCTGGGTTAAGGGTTGACTCGAAGACTGCACCGAAAATTGTAGGCGATATTCCTGACCAGTCAAAGGCCTCGCTCATGTCCTGAATTATTATTCGCAAAGGTTCGCCGTCAAGCTGAGGAAGCTCAATATCATCATCAGCAAACAGACCGCCATTAACATACGGGAATGCTTTCAAGTCGGCCTCAAGATAAGGATCGCGCTCATTCTCTTTCTGATTCAAAACTTTGAATAAATCACGCAGGGCATTACGCGCAACTAGTTCACGGGGCTTCAGATAGTCATGAAACTGGGATTTTGCAAACAATCCTGAATCTTCAGCATAGAGCAGGAATACGACACGAACGCAGAAAATATTCAGGCTTCTCAAAGAAGCTTTATCATGCTTATTAATATAACGTTCAAGCAGAGAATCATAGAGCCTGTCTACAATTTCACCGGCATTAACTGACAATTCTACTTCATGAACTTCATTAGGACTCATGGCTTTAACGTCAACAATGAACGATAATTTATGCCAGTCGCGTTTGAGTTCCGAGAGCAGCAATACAGCGGGAGGAGCTTTAGGGCGTTCCATGTCATAGATTACGAAATGCTGAAAATTGCACACAATAATCCAGCGGGCGCGTTCAGAGTCCGGCAGCCAGTCAGAATAGCGTTTAGCTTGTTGAAACGGAGTCAGCGTTTGACCGTCAGACATTGTAATAACCTTGTCGAGATTAACACTTGAACTCTTTTGCTCTATCAGTGTTCGAGTTGAAGACAGATAAGCATCAATGAAACTCGTATGTTCAAGGCTGACTCTTTTCTCAAACGTGATTAACTCTTCGGGACGCTCAATGCCTAAGACATCACGCAATAATTGAAGCCAAAATAATTGAGTATCGCTTTTCTCGTCTCCATGAGTTTCCCAAAAATCAACGAATCGTGAAATCTCATTTGTTATCATCATATCCTTATAATGTCCTGTTCATTTCTTCCATCATCGTCCGAAATTCTTGATACTTGTCAAGATTTCTCTCCAAGTCTCGACGAATCAAGCTGTTTATATACGCCGTTATGTTTCCTCTGAAAAAGTATGAGGCAAATTCTACTCCGTCATACAATTCGACTGGAATAGACAATGAAATTTTATGAACTTTCCCTTTTGACGGACGACCGCTTTTGCCCTTTTCAGAAGTAACTGGCGAAGGCTCTATTTCTCCGCGAAATTCCGCAACACTCTGAGCTGCCTTGTTAGTGTATGTACCTTTAGCCATTTGCAATTTCCTCCAATAATTCATCAACAAAATTTTTATAATCTTTACTCGTTGTACTGTCTGGCGCATATTCATTCAACGGAACATAATACTCCGTCAGAGCCTCTGTACATGAGACACTTTCGCGAATTTTTGTGCTGAAACACTTTGAACCTAACTTTTCAGCTACTTTTGTTGCCAGTTCTCCGATGCGTTTGGATTTTCGCGTTCGTTCCTTCGCTTTCACTATCAGTATTCCGGCAACTTTTAATTTTTCGTTGTTATCCCGTGCAAGGTCAAGGGCTTGGGCAAAATCCATTAATCCGTCCAACGACCAGCCGGATTCGTCTACAGGAATAATTACATAATCAACGGCCGCAAGTACATTTTTTAACGCTACTCCTATTGCAGGAGGCGTATCGATTATTATGTAATCATACTTTTCTTCAACACTTTTCAGC
>JAFPWQ010000233.1 GCA_017394925.1 Synergistaceae bacterium | reverse complement strand
CTCTTCATGCGTTCAATTTCTTCTTTCGACAGGTTAGACGACTGAATCGTAATCTTCTGCTCTTTGCCTGTTCCCTTGTCCCTTGCTGAAACGTTCACGATGCCATTCGTATCGATGTCGAACGTAACTTCAATCTGTGGGATTCCTCTTGGGGCAGGAGCAATGCCGTCAAGCGTGAAGTGTCCGAGTGCAACGTTATCTTTAGCCATTGGACGCTCACCCTGATACACTGCGATTTCAACCTGAGGCTGATTGTCTGCGGCTGTCGTGAAAACTTCGCTCTTTCTCGCAGGAATTGCAGTGTTGCGTTCAATCATCTTCGTCATGACTCCTCCGAGTGTCTCAATGCCGAGCGTCAGAGGCGTAACGTCAACGAGAACTATTCCGCCGTCTTTGCGTTCACCGCCGAGAATTGAACCCTGAATAGCCGCACCTGCCGCAACACATTCATCGGGGTTAATGCCCTTCGTGGGTTCTTTGCCCAGTAACGCAACGATTTTCTTCTGCACCATAGGCATACGCGTTGAGCCTCCGACTAAAAGAATCTTGTCGATTTCATTTGCACTAAGCCCAGAATCTTCAAGTGCTCTCTGTGTGGGCTTAATCGTACGGTCAAGCAAGTCCGCAGTCATCTCTTCAAACTTTGCGCGCGTGAGTTTCATCTCTAAATGCTTCGGGCCTGTCTGATTCGCTGTGATGAATGGCAATGATATAGTTGTCTCCGTCATGTTCGAGAGTTCAATTTTTGCCTTCTCTGCTGCCTCACGTAATCTCTGCATGGCCATTGAATCACTTCGCAAATCAATACCTTCTGTCTTCTTGAATCCGTCAGCGATCCATTCAACTATGCGATTATCCCAGTCATCACCGCCGAGCCTGTTATCGCCGGCAGTCGCAAGAACAGTGAATACTCCTTCGGCAACTTCAAGAATCGAGACATCGAACGTACCGCCGCCAAGATCAAACACCAGAATATTATGCTCTTCTTTCTTGTTTTCGCCGTATGCAAGACATGCCGCTGTAGGTTCGTTTATGATTCTCAGAACTTCAAGACCTGCAATTGCTCCTGCATCCTTCGTTGCCTGCCTCTGTGCATCAGTGAAATATGCCGGAACTGTGATTACTGCCTTCGTTACTGGTTCACCAAGATAATCTTCTGCGTCTCTCTTGAGCTTCTGAAGGATCATTGCTGATATTTCCTGAGGCGTATATTTCTTGCCGTCAATGTTCACCCTGTAATCCGTACCCATTTCACGCTTGATTGACATTATCGTTCTGTCTGCGTTCACGATTGCCTGACGTTTTGCAAGCTGTCCGACTAAACGCTCGCCGTCCTTCGTGAATGCCACAACTGACGGTGTAGTTCTTGCGCCTTCATTATTGGGAATTATTGTAGTCTGGTCGCCTTCCTGCACTGCTATACATGAGTTCGTTGTTCCTAAATCTATTCCTACTACTTTTGACATAATTCTATTTCTCCTTCGTTAATTCTTTTAATTCTTTTTCTTGCCGACCGTAACTTGTGCCGGACGTAATACTCTTTCTTTTGTTCTGTAACCCTTTAAGCGTTCTGAGATGATTTTTCCGTCAAGCTCAGGGTCATTAACTTCTTCTGTTCCTGAGGCATCATGTAATGCAGGGTCAAATGATTCGCCTTCTGTTTTTATCTCACTGACTCCCAGACTATCAAGAACGCTCATAAACTGTCTCTGCACCATTTCAACGCCGGTTAATATATTCGTTCCGTCATCCATGTGGGCAGATTCAAGTGCCCTGTTGAGATTATCCAGAACGGGCAGTATTGCAGTTATTACTTCTTCCTGTGAACGTTTTCTTGTCTCGCTGCGTTCTTTAATCACTCTTTGACGGTAATTATACGAATCAGCTCTGCATACTGCTAAATCATGTTCAAGTTCCTTTATGCGTTTGTCTTTTTCGTCTTCAGTGTCATTTTCACTTTCTGACTCTACTTCTGATTCTTCATTAACATCTTCATTCATTTCTTCGTCTTCAAGTTTTTCTTTCTCATTCTCCAATTTAAACGCCTCCTTTCATTTATGCATATTCGTTTATGCGTTATGCACTTCATGAGTTTTAGTTCATGTTCTATAAATCTAAGTTCCTCCCCTCAAATATGAATCCTCATCTAAAACTTCAGCAACACTTTCAAGAACGCTTATTGATTTCTCATAGTCCATTCTCAATGGGCCTATTAAACCCAGAACTGCTTTCTGCTGTCTTGGTCTTGCGGGAATAAGAATCATAGCGTTATCTTCCATTCCGATTGCTTCGTTCTCTGAGCCAAGCGAAATTTTTATGTCTCTGCTTTTTCTGCACTTCTCAATCATGCTTGCAAGAGGCTTCTCCTGCTCAAGAATAGTGAGCACTGCCTGAAGTCTTGAAAGCTCATGAAAATGCGGAAAATCTAAAATCTGTCTTGCGCCTGACGAGTAAAATTTGTAGTTCTGATTCGTCAGAAAGTTATCGAGTTCCTTCAGTGCAGACTGACATGCTGCTTCTGTCTTCTCTAAGCCGTCAAGAACATAGCCGTATAATGTCCCGCGTATTTCACTCCATGAATGGCCGCACGCAACCGCACTGATTCTTCTGCTGAGTTCTTCAAGCGTTCCAGGTAAGACTTCATAATTCAGTTTGAACTGCGAATGATGAACTAGTCCTCCTTCAAGAACTATCAGCGCAAGAATGTTATTCCCTCCGACAGTAATTAAATCGATGTGCTGAATTTTCGCATCATCAAGCGTAGGTACTGCAGCAACCGCCACACAATGAGTGAGTCTTGCCATGAGGTGAGTGATGTGATTCAGCAGTTCCTCAATTCCGCTTTTGCTTCCGAGTATTTCACGCCGTATATCTGCTTCATGCGAATGATTTCTTGCCCTCGATGTTACTGAATCAACATACACACGATATGCCAGTGCTGTCGGAAGTCTTCCTGATGATGTATGCGGCTGATAGAAATAACCCATTTCTTCGAGATCTGCCATTTCATTGCGTATTGTTGCAGGGCTCAGTCCCTTGATATATTTCTTCACGATTGTACGCGATCCGGCAGGTTCTCCTGTTTTAATATACTCGTAGACAACTGCAAGAATTATGCTTAACTGTCTTTCTGTCATTTTTACTCACCTCCTGATTATGTCTTAGCAGTCCGTATAAATGAGTGCCAATAAATTTAAAACGGCGATAAGATTAGCAGATGGATTTATAAAAGTCAACTCTGATTTATTTTCTGAACGGAGAGATTAATTTTTTTACCGACTCTTTTAACAGACGCTTGAGCCTGAGAAGATACATTAAGATTATATATACGGCATGAAGGGTTTTGCTTTCCGTGATGTAATTGCAGAAGTAAAAAATTTGTCCGCGTTCAAGAATGCTGAATGTGAACGGATTTTTATTTTTATGTTCCTTGTGGGCATGAATGAATGTTATATCGTTAAGGACTCCTGCTTTCTTTCCTAGAGCCTTTATCTTTTTTGCAAGCAGTTCTTCCTCACAGAACAGGAAAATTTTTTCGTCAAACAGACCAACGGATTCAAAATCTTTTGTCCTGATGAAAAATAAACAGCCTTCAACCGCATATACCTGATTCAATACTTCGGGACTATTTTTGATTCTTTCAAGATATTCTCCGTATGAATTAGCCTTCCTGATGCGAAACACTTTCCTGAATAATTTAACGAACGGTGAAATTGCAAGCCCGTATAACATAGGCTTTAATATTGATGATGCTGTTGTTTGATTATCCTGCCAGAAAGGATGACAGCCTGTTTTATTCTTTGCGTCCAGCTGAAATCCCGTTAAGACTGCGTAATCTGGATTCGATTCAAATGTTTCTTTGATGCGTCTGACGAGTTCATTGCTGAATATTACATCAGGATTAGCAATAGCTATTATGTCAGGTGAAAAATTTTTGATGAGATGCCTTATGCCTATATTATTCCCGTATGAATATCCTCCGTTGCGGTCTGACTTAAGCACAGTAATTTTATCGCTCTCATATTGTTTCAGAACTTCATATGATTCATTCGGTGAGTTATT
>JAFPWQ010000030.1 GCA_017394925.1 Synergistaceae bacterium | reverse complement strand
AATCCCCCGACAATAATTATGTCAGTCACACGGTCAAGTATCCTGATATAGCCGTCATCATCAATCTGAACGTAATCGCCGGAATTAAACCAGCCGTCAATAAATCTCTCATGATTGATTTCGTCCGCATGATAATATCCTGATGTTACACTCGTTCCCCGTACCCATAAAACACCTTCACCTGGAATGCTTAACATTTCGCCTGATTCAGAACGTAACTGCAATTCAAATCTGGGTAATGCCGGGCCTACTGTACCCAATTTGCGCACATCAGGACGGGGATTTACGGCTAAGACAGGTGAACATTCAGTAATTCCGTAACCTTCGATTACAGGCACTCCGAACGTACGCGTAACTCTGTCATCCATTTTGATGTTGTATCTGTCTCCTCCGGCTATCACGAGCTTTATTCCAGTGAGAGTTTTATTCATACGTTCAAGCATTGAGGCCGCAAATCCAAGCATCGCAGGCACAAGCAATAACACCGTCGGCTTTGTCTCTTCAATGGTCTTAATGACATTGGAAGGGGGCATAAAACTTGTCATGAGAATTTGAGTTGCACCTAACACAAAGGGTAATACACAGCAGATTGTGAAGCCAAACGCGTGGAAATTGGGTAACACGTTAAGCAGACTGTCATCGGGTCTCAAATCCGGGACATGTTCAAGGCAGGCAATTATGTTGTCGAGGATATTCGCATGTGTCAATGGAACGGCTTTAGGGTCTCCTGTAGTGCCTGAGGTTGAGAAAATGACGGCTAATGTTTTGTCGTAATCGTCAGCAGGTGCAAGTTTACCCGTAAATTTTTCATTGCCGTGTAAATTTTCATTGCCAAGTCTGACGCAATCCCAGTTTGAATTTTTGAGTGCATCTTCGAGTTTTGAGTTCACACTTTCAGACAGAACCACACAAAACGGTCTGAGCAGATCCAGCGTTCTGAGCAGTGAAATTTCGCCGGTCTTTTCGTTGAGGGGACAGAACACACCGCCTAATCTCCATGCAGCGAGCATGAGTGCAAGAGTTACGGGTGAATTGGGCATGAGGACGGCTAAACGCTGGCCATGAGTGAAACCGGAAGAGCGGAGAATATCGGTTAAAGAGTCAGCGAGAATTCTGAAATCATTTCGTGTTATCCAGTGATGATTGAACCAACAGCAATTTTTTTCGGGGGCTGAACGCAGGTAATTATCGATGATGTTATCCAGCAAAATAATTTTTCTCCTTTCGGGATGATATTTCAATCTTGCGGAATATATTTTATTTCATGATTGCAATTTTTGTAGTAGAATTACGTTCAACCATTAATTTTTTTTCACACACATAAACTAACAGAGGGAGGGTTTTTCATTTATGGCATTCAAGCGTAACTGGAAAACTATGGACGGAAACGAAGCAGTTGCTCATGTAGCATATGCATTCTCAGAGATGGCGACAATTTACCCGATTACACCATCATCACCAATGCCCGAACATATTGACGAATGGGCCGCACATGGCCGCAAGAATATATTCGGTCATACAGTGAAAGTAACGGAAATGCAGAGCGAAGCAGGAGCAGCCGGTGCATGTCACGGAGCATTATCAGCAGGAGCATTAGCCAGCACCTACACGGCCTCACAGGGATTACTGCTCATGATACCGAACATGTACAAGATAGCCGGTGAATTATTACCCGGAGTATTTCATGTAACAGCAAGAGCAATCGCAATGCACGCGCTTTCAATCTTCGGAGATCATTCGGATGTTATGTCGACCCGTATGTGCGGATTTACGATGCTTGCAGGCGGTTCAGTGCAGGAAGCTCATGACATGGCCGCAGTGGCGCACCTTTCAGCAATCAAGTCAAGCGTACCCGTATTGAATTTCTTTGACGGTTTCAGAACCTCGCATGAAATCCAGAAAGTAGACGCATTTGATTATGCAGATTTAGCCAAACTTGTAGACTATGATGCAATCGCGGCCTTCAGGGACAGAGCGATGAGACCAGAGAAGCCTTTCACGAAGGGAACAGCACAGAACCCTGATATATTCTTCCAGGCGAAAGAAGCCTCACAGCCGTTCTATGACAAAGTACCTGACATAGTAGCAGGCTACATGAAGGACATCTGCGGCATTTGCGGAAGAGAATATCATCCGTTCAATTACTACGGTGCACCTGATGCAGACCGTGTAATCGTAGCAATGGGTTCAGTATGTCAGGCAATCGAAGAGACAGTAGATTATCTGAATGCAAGAGGCGAGAAAGTCGGCGTTATCGAAGTTCATCTTTACAGACCGTTCTCACCGAAATATTTCTTCCGTGCATTACCGCGAACTGTGAAGGCAATAGCAGTACTTGACCGCGTGAAGGAAGTCGGTGCACTTGGAGGGCCGTTATACGAGGATGTATGCTCATTATTCGTAGGCAATGCAAACGCACCTAATATTGTCGGCGGACGTTATGGTCTTGGCTCAAAGGACACAACACCCAGCGACCTCAAAGTATGTTTCGATAATCTTAAACTCTTTGAACCCAGAAATAACTTCACACTCGGAATAATCGACGACGTGAACGACAGCTCATTAATTCCGACAGAACTCATCAATGCCGCCCCCGAAGGAACAACGAGCTGTAAATTCTGGGGTCTCGGTTCAGACGGCACAGTCGGTGCGAACAAGAACTCAATCAAGATAATCGGCGACCATACAGACATGTACGCTCAGGGCTACTTCGACTACGACAGCAAAAAGTCCGGCGGTATCACCATGTCACATTTACGTTTCGGCAAATCCCCGATAAAATCAACCTACCTCATTGACCACGCAGATTTCATTGCCTGCCATAAACAGGAATACGTGAACCAGTATGACCTCCTTCACGGAATGAAACAGGGCGGAACATTCCTGCTGAATACTCAGTGGATGACGATGGAAGCCTTAGAGGAACATTTACCGGCGAGCCTGAAACGCAAACTTGCAACACTTGGCTGTAAGTTCTACATCATCAATGCAGTAGACGAGGCGCAGAAAATCGGACTTGGTTCACGCACGAATACAATCATGCAGTCAGCGTTCTTCAAGCTCGCGAATGTTATCCCCATTGATGACGCAGTGAAGTACATGAAGGAAGCAATCGTGAAGTCATACGGTGCAAAGGGTGAAGACATCGTGAAGATGAATTACGCGGCTGTTGATGCAGGATTAGCCGGTCTTGTTGAAATCACAGTGCCGGAAGCATGGAAGACTGCCGAAGACAAAGTAACCAAGCGTCCCGGACTGCCTACGGAGATACCCGAATTCATCTCGTATCAGGTCGACACGATTAACGCTCAGAAGGGCAATACGTTACCGTCAAGTGCATTTGTGGACGGCTACGAGGACGGACATTTCCCGGCAGGTACGAGCAAGTATGAGAAGCGCGGAGTAGCTGTGAATGTCCCCGAATGGAACAGTGCGAAATGTATTCAGTGCAACCAGTGTTCAATGGTATGTCCTCATGCGGCAATCAGACCGTTCTTGTT
>JAFPWQ010000232.1 GCA_017394925.1 Synergistaceae bacterium | reverse complement strand
TTTCTTCCTGAAGCTGCAATCTCTCCTGTCAGAAGCTCCTGTCTGAAATCAAATTCATCATATGGTGAAAATACTGCTCCTATAATGAAACGGACAACAATACAAAGAAGTATGAGTGATACAAACCAGAATATTTTATGTTCTTCAATTTTTGATTTCAATGTTATACTTTGCATGATTAAGCCTCCTGAATCCTTTTCATGTTTTTCCTGAACTGCATAAAATCTTTTACTGCTTTTATGCCAATTGTTATGATTTTTCTTATATTGATTGAATTCACACCGCCCTGTCTTGGCCTGAAGGTTATTTCCCTGAATGCGATTCGTTCGTGAAAATATGCGAAGTAAGTAGTCAGCATTGCATTGGGAAGATTGAAATCATTAGGCAGCTTCGTGATATATTTTGCGACAAGCTCACGTTTAATTAATCTGAAGGGCGCATTTGCATCAGGAACTTTAACACCGAAAATGATTCGCAGAATAAAGCATAAAACCTTCTCAACAAATTTTCTCGATGCTCCGTCTCCGCGCGAAGGTCTTGTGCCAATCACAGCGTCATAATCATTGCGTAATTCCCAGAACGATTCAAACTCTGAGGCCAAAGTCTGACCATCTGAGTCCGTCTGGAAAATATAATCTGCTTTGTTCTCAATCGCGTATCTGTAACCGGCAAGAACTGCTGAACCATGACCGCCGTTTTCTTTCGCGATTACATGAAGAAGTTTGTGTGTGCGTGATAAGTCTTTGAGAATCGAAAGTGTGTTATCTTTGCTTCCGTCATCAATCACTACGAGGCGCGATGAATCATTTGCATTATGACTCTCAATGACGGGATACCATTCTTCGATTATGTGTGATATATTTATTGATTCATTGTAGGCGGGAATTATGATGTAAAGTGAAGGCGTGTGAGCTGTGATTTGTGAGTTATGAGTATTATACACAGTTAGTTCTTGCAATGTCAATGTCTCCTTTCATGAATTGTTTCGTGAATTATAGCATGTAATCATTCGCAAAGTTCATCAAGAATCCTTTTTGCCGTAACAGGTCCAATGCCCGGAACTTTCATTAATTCTTCAGGACTTAAAGCCGCAATCCTCTTCACACTTCCGAACTTCACCAGCAATTCCGCCGCTGTCTTTTTCCCGATTCCATGAATATCATCAAGCCTCGAATGCCGGACACGCAATCCCCTCGCATGTCTGTGAGTCGTTATCGCATACCTGTGAACCTCATCGCGTAATCGCTGAAGCAATTGCAGTGCAGGGTCATCACGTTCAAGCCTCAAAGGAGTATTACTCTCAGGCAGAAAGATTAACTCTTCACGTTCAGCAAGCGCAATCATGGGAAGATTCATTCCGAGTTCATTAATTGCCCTCTGTGCATACTCTAATTGTCCAGAACCACCGTCAATCAGTGCTAACTGCGGTGAAGGCTCCGAATTATCCAGCACATGACGGTAACGCCTCTTCACTGTCTCATACATCGAGGCAAAATCATTTATCTCTCCGTCCTCAAGTGAACGTATCTTGAATCGCCTGTACAAATTCGGGCTTGGTCTTCCCTGCTCAAAGACCACACAGCACCCGTAAGTATCATGGCCATGTGTATGCGAAATATCGAACGCGTCAATCCGCCAGGGCAGCACATGAAGGTGTAACAAGTCCTGAATCTGATTCAGTACATGCCATGTTTCATTGTCTAAGTCTTCCTGCAATGCCGAAGATATTTTCTGCCGCGTTAATTTCCAGATCGCACGAATAGTATCACGGTATTTTGCGGCCTTCTCGAACTCTAATTTTTTTGCAGAGTCATTCATGCGTTCACGAAGACGTTCAACCAGTTCTGCTGATTTTCCCTCGAATAGCAATATAATATCCGCAGCACGTTCAAGATATTCTGACTTTGAGCATAAAGCAGCACATGCTCCCATTGAATGACCAAGCGTATATTCAATGCATGGCCTCTTCTTTGAATCAGGATTTATTTTCTTACTGCACACTCTCAACGGAAAATATCGCTCTGACAATCTCATTAAGTTTCGTATGTTCCCTGCATCAACAAAAGGACCAAGATATACTGCTCCGTCATTATATTTATGCCTCGTTATTTCAAGTCGCGGATATTCTTCATTCGTTACCTTCACATACGGATATTTATCTCCCATTTTAAGCTCAATGTTGAAGAAGGGAGAATACCTGCGAATCAATTTTGCCTCAACGATTAATGCTTCTGCTTCCGTCTCTGTGCGTATAGTAGATATGTCTTCAATGAGTGAGACAAGTTTATTTAATCTTGGTGATGAATGCGAATGTCTGAAGTAAGATGACACTCTGCGCTTTAATTTTTTTGCCTTACCTACGTAAATCACTTTGCCTTCTGAATCACGCATAAGATACACGCCCGGACGTTCTGGTAAATTTTTTATGATTGCTGATAGTTTTTCATTCATGATTCTAGTTTGCTCCCTTAAGATATTTTTACGTTTAGTTTTTTTACACTGCATACATATATAACTTTGCCTTTTGAGGCTCTCATGATATATACGTCAAGATGTGCATGATATTAATTCGTTCCCTTAAGAATTTTAACGTTATGCATTTTTCACTGATGCTTTAATTTTTTTGCCCTGCCTGCATATATAACCTTGTTTTTTTGAATCACGCATGATATTAATCTGACCCTCTTAAGATATTTTCACGTTATGTATTCTTTCACTTGCTGATAAAATTTTAAACATCAATTTACTTTTTCACACACAAAAATTTTTTATACAGGAGTGATTTTAATATGAAGAAGTCATTTCGTTTCATGTTCGCAGTGTTAATCGTAGCATTGCTCGTTTCATGCTCATCAGCTCAGGATAAAACCGGCTGGCCCGATCAGTTAAGATTCATGGCAGGCCCTCCCGGCGGCAACTGGTTTGCATTGGGCACAGCATTATCTGAGATGTGGACAGGTGCAGGACTTCCGCAGACGACAAGCTCATCAGGCGGAGGAGTCTCGAACATACTTAACGCTCATGCAAGACGCGGTGATTTAGGCTTCTCCGTAACGTCTCTGCTCGGTGCAGCCCTCAAAGGCGAGGCAGACTTCAAAGGCCGCACAGTGAACAATGCCGTCATCATGTGCAACCTCTACACGCAGTACACGTACTTCATCATGCGCAAGGACTTCGCAGAAAAGAACGGAATCAAATCCGTAGAGGACATCATAGCAAAGAAACTTCCGATGAGATTCGCGACATTAAAGCCCGGCACAAGTTCAGAGTTCGTGATTAAGGCGTTATTCGATAAGGGTTACGGATTCGATTACAAGAAAACATTTCAGGACTGGGGCGGAAGTGTTGAGTATGCATCATATGACGGCGGTGCAGATTTGCTTGCTGATAATCATCTTGACTGCTTTGCGTTCTCAATCGGAAAAATCGCGTCTACTGTCATGAATATCGAGAGCCAGGTTGATGTTGTCTTATTGCCCGTAGGACAGGAAGCACTCGACAAACTTGCGAATGAATACGGAACAGTTACCCTCACGATTGATCCGGGCATCTACAAGTCCGTACCTGAAGGTGCAGAGCCGGTTAAAGTTGTCGGAGATTACACATGCATAGTGATTCGCAAAGACCTCCCCGAATCATTAGTGTATGAACTGAACAAAGCTATATGGGAACATAAGAACGAACTTGTTGCGGCAGTTAAAGACATGGCCGAGCTTGAGCCTTCGATTGCACTTCCTGAAAAAGTACCTGCGCATGAAGGCAGCGTAAAATTCTGGAGTGAGCTGAACAAGTAATGCGTAAACTTTCAGGACTCTCAAAGACACTCATATATCTTTATGTTCTGTGTATGGGTGTCTTTCATCTCTTCACAGCATCAGCCGGAAATTACGAGGCATATTTACAGCGTTCGATTCATCTTGCGTTTGTATTGCCGTTAGCGTTCGTGTTATTCCCTATGACTAAAAGCTCACCGAAAGACAGAGTGCCAATTTATGACTGGATACTTGCGGTATTAGCAGCAGCACCGGGAATATATTCGATGGTCAACTATACGGCAATCACTGAGAGGATACAGCAGATAGACCCTCTCACTACAGCACAGTTAGTACTCGGCTCATTACTCGTGATTCTATTGCTTGAAGGAACACGGCGCATTGTCGGACTTCCATTGTCATTGATTGCGGCAATCTTCGCGGCGTATATGCTTTATGGCTACACGTTACCGGGACTGCTTCAGGGCTTTCCGTTCTCGTATCCTGAAATCATCGAGCAGTTATATCTCACGGACGAAGGAATATTCTCATCGCCTCTGGGAGTATCAGCTACATACGTAATGATATTCTTAATCTTCGGTGCATTTCTCGAAAAATCCGGCGCAGGGGACTGGTTCATGAGTGTGGCTCAGGCGTTCACGGGAACAACTCCCGGAGGCCCTGCACAAATTGCAGTGTTAAGTTCATGCCTCTTCGGGTCAATATCAGGTTCAGCGGTCGCGAATGTCTACGGTACAGGAACGTTCACTATTCCATTGATGATGAAAATCGGATATGAGCCATACTTCGCAGGAGCAGTTGAGGCAGTAGCGAGTTCAGGCGGTCAGATAATGCCTCCGATTATGGGTGCGGGAGCTTTCCTTATGGCATCGTTCTTAGGGATTCAGTATCGTGAAGTGATGATTGCGGCGATTTTCCCGGCATTATTATATTACGGTGCATTATTCTTAATGGTAAGACTCAGCGCATTGAAGACCGGCCTTAAAGGACTTGACCCTAAAGACCTTCCGACAAAGCATGACGTGTTAAGCAGGTTCTACATGATTGCTCCGATTGTCGGGTTAATCGCGTTCTTACTCATCGGCTATACTCCCATGAGAGCGGCGTTACTCGGTATTGGTCTTGCATGGCTCGTGTCATTCTTTAACTTTAAGCCTGAGACAACATCAGGGCAGAAGGTCATGGCCTTCATAGTTGCGTTAATCTCGCTTGGTCTGGGAATACTCATCACGTTAAAACCTGAACTCATGAGCAATATCAAACCGGGAATGCAGTTCGTGATTATCGGTGCGTATATGCTGATTGCGTCTCTCTTCAATCCCG
>JAFPWQ010000231.1 GCA_017394925.1 Synergistaceae bacterium | reverse complement strand
GCTTAATGTCATTCATGCACGCTTCAGCTTCATTTGTCCACGAGAGAACTGCACCGTCCATCATTGCACGTGCTATTTTAGGCTCATTGTGAAGGCATAACTCAATCTGCGAATCAAGAGTGCTTAATTTTTTTTCTTCACGCGATTCAAATTCCGCAATCTTTGATCGCACATATTCTCCTTTCTCGTGATAAAGAATGTCGCAGGAGGCTTGAACTTCCATTGCTCTGTACCATGCGTTATTTCTGTAATCCATGTCTGACGGTCTTGTGCTGAAGTGATTCATGATTGCTGTCTCTGAATTCATTTCTTCGTAGCCTTCAGGGATTTTATTTATGCCGCTGTACCATACAACATAAGGCGAGAAACATGGCCTGCCTAATGCCCGCCGTAAAATTATTCTGTAGGGATTATGCCGGATCTGTGCAATCGTACTTTCGAGTGTGTCGCAGTTGCATATAGTCAATGGCTTCGAGAAATGCGGATTGCCTTTATCATTCGTGTATGATGAGCCTTCACTGCTGCATGTCGTTAATGGCTCTGAGAGATTCGGATTGCCTTTATCGTTCGTGTATGATGATGAGCCTTCACTGTTGCATGTCGTCAATGGCTCTGAGGAGTTCGGATTGTCTTTATCATGTGCGTACGATGATGTCCCTTCAAAGTGAGTTCGCAGAATCTTCTTCAATGTCTCAATGCTGACTTTATGCGCAGGCTTTATCGAGAACGGAAGAGTTTCCCATTTTTGATTGAGCAGTCCGCTTAAATCCATTTCAAGCAAAATCTCAAAGGCTCTCACATGTCTGTGCGTATTCTTCTCAAGTCCGAATGATTCTTCTGACTGATACGCCCTCTGAAAGTCAAAAGCTCCGTCTTCGGGTTTATACCAGCCGCGTCTGACTGCATAGCTCACAAGCTCATCATATCCGTGTGCTTTCGTGTCCGGCTCATGAATCGTATAATGATTCGGAATCACTGCAACTTCATCGTCAGGCACTCTCTGAATCGCGTAGTGCTTACCGTGAACGATCTGCATAACGTAAATCTCTTCGTTGTCAGCGAACGCATAACTCCTTCCGCTTGAAGCATATCCGAATTTGTCTACAAGTTTACATGCAAGGTCTAATGCTCCCTTTGCACTTGTCGCACTCTCAGCGACTAAACGCCTTAACCCGTAACCTATGCCGCCGTTGAGTAATTCGGGATTATCTTCTTTTGAGTCTGCGCAGTTGTTTGAACATATAATTACTCCGTGCCCGTTCACATAGAAATCACAGAATGCAGAATCCGAATCATCATTGCTGAATGTCTTTGCCTCAGACCAGAATAAATTTGTGCGTGTTGTGCTTAAACTTAAATCTGAAAGTTCATGCTCAAATTTTATTTTTGTGCCCGGATGCCTTCGCTGCTTCTTCACGAGATGAGTCTGCATTGTGAATCTTCCGGGCGCATCTTCGTTATGTCCAATAAGAACTTCTCCTGTTGATGATGCTTTCTTGCCGACAAGTATAGTCATGCAGGCAAATGAAATTTTTGCGTTCATGAATACGAATAATGAAAAGAAGAATGCAAAGCTCAATAAAAAAATTAATGCCATGAAAATTTATTCCCCCGTTAATTTGATTTGCTGATGCTTTACACGTAACTATATCATGTTTTATGGCTTATAATTGCATACAAACTTCACATCAGAACGTCAGACTTTTAACAGGAGCGTGATTATATTTGCGTGATGACATCGATAATGTAAACAGATTCTTTATGCCGCCGGAACTCTTAAAGAAGCGTCCGTCAAGAAAAAAATTAAAGCGTATCAGAAGACGAAGACTTATACGCCGGACTATTACGCTGTCCGTTATAGTTATTGCAGTTATCGTTCTTGCGGTGTCATTCACGAATCTGGGCTGTGATGTAATTTTCACACTCGCAAAAAATTACTTCTCCGATAACATGAAAATGAATCTCAAAGCTGAAAGTGTTACAGGCAATCCGTTAAAAGGCTACACGTTCAGGAATATAGAACTTGAATACGAAGACGGGAATAAAATTCTCTCCGCTGAATCATTAACAGGCTATCTGAATATATCATCACTTCTCAAGGGCAGATTAGGACTGTCAGAAATTTTTACACGCGGCGTTTCACTTGATGCAAATGAATTCGTGAATGCCCTTCAGGATATGAATCTCAATTATGAGGCCACGAACACAGACATGATTCAGATATTCACATCTCCTGCCTTCGCTGAAGAATCACATGAAGAAACAGAACATGCAAATATAATTCATCTGGACAGACTGAGAATCATAAACAGCAAAATACATTCACGCTTCGTAACTATGAATATCTCAAGTATTAATGCTGATTTCGGAAAGTTCAAGGCAGAAATAGATGCAGATATTAACGGCCTTGCTCTGAAGGGAAATATAGACTTGGGAAATGATTCGGAATTAACATCAATAAACAGGGCAGATATGACACTCGGCACAGGAAAGATAACAGCTGTCGGGGGATTATTCGGTGATAATATATTCGACATTCACGCGACGGCAGAAGATTTGAATCTCAAAGAGCTAATCTCAATGTTCCCGGATGTATTAATCTCAGGAGACTTTAACGGCGGTCTGAATTTTAATCTCGATGTTACAGGCACAAAAGAATCTCCGAGAGTTTTCGGTTCAATTGACTACAAAGGCACAAAAATTTACGCTCTTCCTGTCGAACGTATGAGCGCGAACTATAATTACGCAGTGAGTGATAACATGCTCATGATGAATAACATTCAGGCCTCAGTAATAAGCATTCCTGTTCAGGGTGAAATCTCAGCAACGAATCTTTTCAGTGATGACGCTGCAATTAAAATCAAACTTGACGGAAGCGAAATGAATCTTGAAAAACTTGATAAACTGTTAAACATTCCTGAGCTTAAGAGTCTTGAGGGCAAAATAGACATGTTCAACGTAAATATAAACGGCAGCATGAAATCTCTTAACGGTCTTGTGAATCTCTCAGTACCTAAAATCACGTATAACGGCAGGACATTATCGGACATAAAGATTCAGCTGAAACTTGCAGGAAGTAATACGGCGAATGTTGACGGTAAATTTAGTTTTGAGAATGCGAACGGATTCATTAACGGCAGTATTGAATCGCTTCTCAGAGGCTCAAGAATGAATCTCACGGCCAAGATTGCAGATTTAGACATCAAACGCGTTGAGAATATCATTCCCGATTACCCGAATTATAATCTCTCAGGGAATATTACGCTGTCATTGAGTGTCAGAGGCAGAATATCAGAGCCGGTAATAACGGGTTCACTGAGCAGCAATGAATTCAATGTGCGTTCATGGAAAGTGGTTAAGCCTGTGATAAATTTCACGGTCAAAGACAGGACATTAACGATAGACAAGACCGAAGGAACGATAAACAGAATCCCGATTGCAATCACGGGAACACTCAAACCGTTTCCGTCATCGAATCCTGAGCTTGATATTATTGCAGGCATAAACGGCAGGCCTGAATCATCAGTGAAAATAACAGGAATGCTCAATAACCCGTCAGTTAATCTCATGGCCATGTCAGAGAAAAAAGCATCGCCTGACATCAAAAATGAATCACGGGACATAACACCCAGAATTGAAATTGAAATTGAAATTGAATCATCAGAAATAAAATCACGTGAGATTGAAATCGTGAGCACAGACATAAATATAAATCAGAACATGAGCAATGAAATCACGAGTGAAGACACAAAAGCAAAAATAAAGGAGGAATTATCGAAAGATGAGAACGCTGCTAACTGATCCTGCAAGATTATTGCTGACGATACCGGCGTTACTGTGGGCGTTATCGTTTCATGAATTCTGTCATGGTTTCGCGGCCAAAATGGTTGGAGACCCTACAGCAGAACGTTACGGAAGATTATCGCTTAATCCGTTTGCACATTTCGATTTAATCGGGACACTAATGTTATTATTCGTGGGATTCGGATGGGCGAAACCAGTTCCGATTAACATGCGTTATTTCAGACATCCTAAACGTGATTTAATTATCGTATCGCTTGCCGGTGTTGCAGGAAATATATTGACGGCAGTATTAACTGTTCTGTTCATTCGTTACTGCGGGGAATGGTGGTTTGATTTAACTGGCCGTGCTGGTCTTATGGTTCTTCTTCAGATGGTCAATATCAACATGGGACTTGCGGCATTTAATTTGATTCCGATTCCTCCGCTTGACGGCTCACGTGTACTCGAAGCGTTCCTGCCGTACAAGTACATGGAATATTATTACTGGCTTGAGAGATACGGAATGATTATATTGCTCGTGCTCTTAATGACGGGAATCATAAACGTATTCTTTGACCCAATCATAAATTTTCTCTGGAATTTTCTGCCGTACTAAATATAATTTCACAGGAACAAAAAAATTTTCACGAAAGAAGGAATTCGATACATGACCGAGAAAAAAGGCAAGGCAGTTTTAGCCTACAGCGGAGGACTTGATACTTCAGTGGCAGTGATGTGGCTCACGGAACAGGGCTATGATGTGATCACGATGACCGCTGACGTTGGACAGAAGGACGTTGATTTACAGGCGGCAAAGTCAAAGGCACTTCACAGCGGAGCAGTCAAAGCGTATATCTTTGACCTCAAGAATACATTCGTTGAGAATTATGTATATCCCTCACTGAAAGCTAACGCAATGTATCAGGGAACATATCCGTTAGTGTCTGCATTATCTCGTCCGTTAATTGCGAAGACACTTGTAGACATTGCGAATAAAGAAGGGGCAGTAGCAGTTGCTCATGGCTGTACGGGAAAAGGACAGGATCAGGTGAGAATCGAAGTATGCGCTACGGCATTGAACCCGCGAATCAAAGTTCTTGCACCTGTACGCGACTGGCATTTTACGCGCGAGGCCGAAATTGAATATGCAGACAAGCACGGAATACCCGTAAAGGCTACAGCAGGATCACCATACAGCACTGACGATAATTTATGGGGACGTTCAATTGAATGCGGATTACTCGAAGACCCATGGAATGAACCTCCTGAAGATGCATACGAAATGACAGCTAACCCGATTGAAGGACCTGATGCTCCCGAATTCATAGAGATTACTTTTGAGGGCGGAATACCTTCTGCATTGAACGGTGAGAGAATGCACGGTGTAGAATTGATTCAGAAAGTGAATCAGATTGCAGGCCGTCATGGAATCGGACGCATTGACATGGTTGAAGACAGGCTTGTGGGATTCAAATCACGCGAAGTATATGAATGTCCCGGTTCAACAACACTTCTTGCTGCTCATCGTGCAATGGAGACGCTCACACTCGATAAGCAGGTCTTGAAGACTAAACGCGAACTTGAAACACGTTTTGCTGAACTCACATACGAGGGCTACTGGTTCTCACCGCTGAGAGATGCGATTAATGCGTTCATCAATGACACTCAGCGTTATGTGAACGGCACAGTGAAGATGCGTTTGTTCAAGGGTCAGGCAGTTGTGCGCGGACTGAAGGCGGCGAAGAGCATATACAGACATGATTTAGCGACATACTCAGAGGGTGATGCATTCGATCATTCAGCGGCTGTAGGATTCATTAACATCTGGGGAATGCCTGTACGAACATGGACATCAACATGGCCACGTCAGGATGCGGCTGAAATTCCCATTGAGGCATAAAGGCACAAAAAAAATGAGGACAGAGATTAATTTTTCTGCCCTCACGCTTTCATTTTCACTTTCAATCTTATCTCGGCGGTCTTCCTGCTCCAGGAACTCTTCCCGGTCCTCCTCTTCCCGGTCCTCCTGGCATACCTCCCGTAGTCGTTACTCCGGTTTTCACTCCTGCCTGTGCATTAATGACAAGCTCTGTACCTTCACGCAGAACAGGACGCGCCCTCCCGGAATTTTCGCTCACAAGTTCAACGTTTCTATTATCTGATATTCCTGTTTCAACTTGAACAGGCATCATCATTACTCCATTACGTTCCGGCCATAATGTTCCCGTTTTGAGAGTCTTTTTCTGAGTCAGAATATCACGGTCAAATGAAATAGTATTAAGTAATTCTTCAGGAGGTGTAAATCTCAATGCGGCTACAGGAATTCGCAATACATTAACGGCTTTTGCTGTCTCAATTGAAACGTTAGCTGTCATTCCAGGTTTCAGCTTGAACTCTGAGTTATCGACATGAATTATCACAGTGTACGTTACAACATTATCGCTCTTCGTAGGCGCGATTCTGACCTGTACAACTTTTCCGTTGAATATCTCTTCGGGAAATGCATCAACTCTGAATGTTACACTCTGGCCTTCTTTCACCGTTCCTATATCGGCCTCGTCAACTTTCGTTTCAATCTGCATTCTCGTTAAGTCTTCCGCAACTTTGAATAATGTAGGTGTCTGATAACTTGCCGCAACAGTCTGCCCGACATCAACCTGCCTGTCGATTACAACACCGTTCACAGGCGATACTATTCTGGTGTGAGCTAAATCCGTTTTTGCTTTCTGAACAGCTGCTCTTCCGTTCGTTACTCTTGCTCTTGCCTCATTGAGAGCTGATCTCTTCATTGATACATTCGTCTCGCTGGTATCAACTGTGCTTTTTGCGATTAGTTTCCTCTGGAATAATTCCCTGTTACGCGCAAGCTGTCTCTCTTCATCTCTCAGTGAGGCCTGTGCGCTTTGCATGGCCGCTTCGTATCCTGCTAATGTTGCCTGCTGCTGTCTGAGTGTCTGCTCCAAATTTGAAGGGTCAATCAGTGCAAGTATCTGCCCCTTCTCGACCACTGAATTGAAATCAACATAACGCTCTCGAATCGTCCCGGATACTTCTGTTCCAACTGTAACAACGTTAAGCGCATTCAGCTCTCCTGTTGCTGTTACTGTCGCAAGTATATCGCCTCTGGTTATTGCTGATGTGGTCAGACCGTAAACTGTAGGTTCTTTATGAAAAAAGAAACGGTATCCTGCGTAAATGATTGCCGCGAAGAATGCAAGTAAAAGTAATTTCTTTATGCCTGCTCTCATGTTTATTATTTCACTCCCTCTATAATTCTTGTGATTGTTAATCTCTCACAAGGCACTATTATATTTTCTGCGTTTAATTTTCCCAACGGAATATTTTTATTTCTCCCGTGATAGTCGCTGCCTCCTGAAACATATAAGCCTCTCTGATTCGCAATTGATTCAAGATATTCACATACAGAATATGCATATTTCGAGTAAAAGCATTCGAGGCCATGAAGACCGTACGAAATTAATTCGCTAAGTGTGTCTCTGAATCTATATTCAGGAAGTTCTTTCTCGCCTTCACCGCCCAAAGGATGAGCCCACACTGGAATCCCTCCTGATGAAAGTATTGCATTAATCACGAATTCAGAATCGAGTCTGTCATTGCCGGTTCTGCATTTATTCACATAACGGTCAATTGCTTCCTGCTTATTATCCGCGAGTCCCTTTGAGACAATCAGATTTGCTATGTGAGGTTTGCCCACGCTCTTAATCTTCATGAGTGATTCTATTTCTTCATCTGTGAAGGTGATATTAAACTCGTCATGCAATATTTCAATGCGCTTCCAGAATTTTTTGTGCCGAATCTCTTCGCCTCTCCTCAATGCGTGAATTAAATTTGCATCATCATAATCATAATTCAGGCCAAGTATATGGCACTTCGTATCAGTGATTCGGGTCCTGCATGAAAACTCTATGCCCCGAATAAATTTCACATCTTCACCGCAAATCTTTTCGCTCATTTTAACTGCACTTGTTATTGTGTCATGATCCGTAACTGCGAATGTCTTTATGTCGGAATCTCGAATCTTCTGCAGTAATTCTTCTGGTGAGTCAGTACCGTCTGACGCTGACGTGTGAATGTGCAAGTCAATTATGCTCATTGATTCACGTTCACACTTTCAATTTCCGGCGGCAAATGTCCAAGTGCCTCGTCTAAATCTGCGCGTGCCTTCTGTGCATCGTGTAATGCCTGATAATATGTTCCTCTGGCTGTCGCAAGTGCCGATACTGCAGTACTGACAGCAACGGGATTCCCAATTCCGACTTCATAACGTCCGCGCTCAAGTTCAAGATTCTCTTCGGCATATTTCACGCTTGTCTCTGATGATTTCACTACGTCTATTGCATTCGTAAGATCTAACACAGCCTTCCTGATGCTATACGTCATTGACTGTTTGAGCGTATCAATCGAGGCTTCTATTTTTTCCAGTGCAGCACGCCTTGATTCTATTGATGCCTTCATTGTTCCGCCGTCCTCAAGGGGAATATTCATGTTCACTGCGAAATTATATGTCTCTGCTGCAGTGCCCTTCTCAGAGTTCGATAATGACGTTCCTGCAGTGCCTGTTATTGTCGGTGAATTCGTTCTTGCCGCATTCGTTATCGCAAGTTCTGCATTTCTGGAATCATGTAATAATTTCAGGTAATCGGGTCTCTCTTCAAGTGCATGTGCAATCAGAACGTTCACGTCATCAGCAGGTGCGGGAAGCATAAGCTCGGTCGATAATGCAATGCTGAAAGGTCCGTTAATGTCCGTTCCCATCGCAACACGTAATGCCTCCTGATATACAAGAATGTCATTCTCTGCCTTCATGAGTGATACTCTTGCACTTGCCACGTCAGACTGTGCCTTCGTTACATCGACAAATGCACTGTTCCCGACTTCATATAATCCTTGTGCATTCTTTAACTGCTCTTCGGAATTCTTCAGCTTCTCGCGTTCAACATCCCTGTTAAGAAATCTCAGCACTAAATCATAATATGCTCTCTTCGCATTGGCCGCTACCTGTATCTGCGTCTGACGTTCCGTTTCAAGTGAGCCTTTGATATTCTCCTGTGCCATTTCTTTCTGAATTCTGTTACGCCCGGTGTCATATAACGTCTTGCTGGCCTCAAGTCTGAGTGAAGCAGTGTTATTTCTCTCGTCAAATCGTTCATATGCTTCTGAATGCGTGAGTGATCCCGTGAGATTTATTTTCAGTCTGTTGGCCGCTCTCACTGATTCCAATTGTGCAATAAAATCTCTCGTTGTACTCTTCGCACTCCTCAATGACGGATGATTATTCAGTGCAAGCGTTATGCATTCTTCAAGGGTGAGACCGTCAATATTAACTTCAGCGTAAGACAGACTGCACAATGAGATAAGAAAAATTAGCGTGTATGAAAAGAAAATTATTCTGCGCATGATAATAAAACTCCTGAACTTAAAATTACAAAATGAATCCGTGATTATAAATGCAAATTATAAATCACAAAGCCATTATATTTTTTGCGTCTGTAAAATTTGTGAAGTATAGTAGAGTTAAACTTCAATCACTATGCATGTTACGTTGTCATGACCTCCCTTATTCAGCGCAAGATTCACAAGGTCATTCACGATTTCCGAAACGCTTTCTTCCCGCTTCATTATTTCTGCAATCTCTTTATGTGTCAGCATGTCCGTTAATCCGTCTGAGCAAATCATCGCACGTCTGCACTCACTGAAAGAGAATACGCCGCAGAAATCAGGAGAGACTGAAAATGAATCATTCACGCCTAAGCAGCGCGTCAAAACATTTCTGTACCTGTCATTCACTGCCTGCTTGGGGGTAATTAATCCTGCTCTCACTTTTTCAGCTGTTAACGTGTGATCGTCAGTAACTTTTATGACCGTATCACCCTTAAGCACATAAACGCGTGAGTCTCCGAGATTATAGACCGTGAATGATTTCGTTCCTGATGAAATTAACGCAAGAGTCGTACCTGTATGAATGTTCTGTTCTCTCATGAGTGAAAGCAGCTTTTTATTCGCGTCATGTGCAAATTGATTCACGTCCTCGAATGTCCCGTGATTGATCCGTTCTGCATGTTCACATAATGATTCTGCAGCTGTGAGTGATGCAAGCTCTCCGCAGTCATGGCCTCCCATACCGTCAAACACTGCAAATATACACGGAGCCTCGCACATTCCGTTAATGAAGAACGGCTTTTCTCTGTCGTGTTCATTCATGATTAAGCCGCTGCAGAATAAATTATCTTCGTTGTTCTTTCTCACATGGCCGGTCTCAGAACGTGCCGCAAATTTGATTCTTATTGTCATTGATTCATCTCCGTATTCATGAAAAAATTTTGTGTAATTATAATTGCAGGAGTGTTTACGCATGAAGAAACTTGAACGTGAATTTTATATCAGAGACGTTAATATTATTGCAAGAGATTTAATCGGCAAATTGCTCGTACATGAATCGAATCACGGACTCACTTCGGGATATATCATTGAGACTGAAGCGTACAAAGGCCCGGAAGATAAAGCTGCTCACACGTACAATAACAGAAGGACAGAACGCACAGAGATTCAATTTCATGAAGGCGGATATGCTTACGTGTATATGATTTACGGAATGTATTACTGTTTCAATATCACGGTCAATATTTCCTCAAGACCAGAAGCAGTTTTGATTCGTGCGCTTGAACCTCATGAAGGAATCGAACTCATGAAACGCAGACGCAGAACTGAATCGCTCAGGAACTTGTGCAACGGTCCGGGCAAATTGTGCTGTGCAATGGGCATCACGAAGGAGCATTACGGGATTGATTTGTGCGGCGATGAATTATATCTGCTTGATGATGAACGTCCTGCACCAGTGATAAAGACATCACCGAGAATTAATATTGACTATGCAGAAGAGTATGTGCCGTTGGAATGGCGGTATTTCACTGCAAAATAAAAGACAGCACAGAATTTATTTATGCGGAGAAAAATTATATCAGCCTGATGATGAACGTCCTGCACATGAAACAAAGACATCACCGGGAATTAATATAGACTATGCAGAAGAATATGTGCCGTTAGAATGGCGATATTTCACTGCAAAATAAAACACCGCCCGCATAAGCACGAACGGTGTATTGTTTTCATGAACGAAAATTATTCGGGGTCTTTTCCCCACAAACCTTTTTTAGCTTCTCTTGCTTCTCTCTGTAAATGCACAAATAAATCTGCATATTTTGAGTTCGGCTGAATCGTCATAACTTGTGCGTAACCGTCAAGCAGTAATCTTGCGTTGTACATGTACTTACGGATTGCGTTCTCGTCATCTAAATCTTTCTTTGAGGGTTCTTTAAGCCAGACATACGCGAGCATTCTGTCATAACGGTCTCTTGCGCCTACGTCAGTCTGAAGCCATACGGTTTTGTCCGTGAGCTGGGACTTCGTGAAATCACTTGCTTCTTTGCCGTAGAACTGCACGGGTTTATTCGGATGAACTGTTTCGGGAGTATCGACACCCAGAAATCTCACACGCTCTTTGAGGTACTTGCTGCCGTCATCAAATATGAATGTTACTATTGCAGTGTCGCCGTCAACAACACGCTCAATTTTTGCCTTGTAGACAGTATTGCGTCTGAGTTCGAGACTCTCAAGTGCATTAGGGCCTTTGTGATAATGATATTCGCCTGTCTCCTTGTCTACATGTCCGCCGTTTTTGTCGAGCTTACCGGGATGTGCAAATGCCATTGATGATAACGCGATGACAACCAGAACTGCAAGAATGAATCTTAACTTACGCATTGATGAATCAAATCCTTTCTGTGAATTAAAACATTAAATCATAAATCACTCTCACAAAAAATAATGTGAGTATTATAAGTATAACAGGCCTTACGGTTTTAGCTCCGCCTTTCTCGAAAAATCTTGCGCCTATGTAATTTCCCATTATGCTGAATATTCCTGCCGCAGCTCCCATCTGCCATATGACTTTGCCGTTCATGAAGTACACGCATACAGCCGCAATATTCGTAGCAAAGTTAATCGCCTTCGTTACTCCGTTAGCCTTCTGAACGCTCAATCTTGCTGCTCCGGCCATGAGCAATAACATGAATGTTCCTGCACCGGGGCCATAAAAGCCGTCATAGAATCCCATTGTGAACGCAACGATCGCACAGACAATATATGTTCGTGTATTAATCTCATCATGAGTCTCACGCTCTTCTGTGAGAAGATTCTGACTCCTGAAAACGTAATATGCAGTTACAGGAAGTATCACGAGCATTAATATCCTGAATGCATAATCGCTGATTAACAACGCTGTACGTGCTCCGAGTGATGAACCTGATATAGCAAATATGATTCCAACGAGTGAAAGTTTCAGGGGCATATAACCATCCCTGATGAATTTGAAGACCGCTATTGATGTTCCCATTGAAGAACTTACTTTGTTTGTGCCGATTGCAAAGTGAACGGGGAAGCCTGCAATCATGAACGCCGGAAGTGTGATTAAACCTCCTCCGCCGCCTATAGCATCAATAATGCCGCCGATGAATATTAACGGGCAAATGATAAACAGCTGTGAATAATACCAGTCCAATTTGAATTTCTCCTGCATGATAAAATTTTTTTGAAACACGCTTTAATTTTATTACAGGTGATAAAGTTCATGTACTCCGCCTGATAATGACAGAAATTTATCGTATTGAATATATGACGCTCAAAGTGAATAATAATAAAATGAATAATAATAACTATCCCATATAACACATAAGGAGTGATAATGAGTGCGTATACTTCACACGTCAGATATACACACAGGCAGGAAACTCAAAGACCGCGACCGTACAGATGAATTCAGAAAATTTTTTTGCTGGCTTGAAGAGCAAATCACGAATGAAGAAATTGACACGCTCTTAATATCCGGCGACATATTCGACAACATGACCCCTTCAGTAACATCTCAGAATATCTATTACTCATTTCTTGGACGCATAGCAGAATCAAAATGCAGGCACACGGTCATAATCTCCGGCAATCATGACTCAGCTTCGTTCATTGATGCCCCTTCGGATATTCTGAAATTCTGCAAAGTTCACGTTATTGGCCAGGCATGTATGAATCCAGAAGACGAAGTGACAGAACTCAAAGATTCTGACGGAAGGACGGAATTAATTGTGTGTGCAGTTCCGTATCTCAGGGATAAGGACGTAAGGACAGTAAGCGCAGATGATTCATTCAGTGATATAGACCATGCATTACAGGCAGGAATAAGAGCGCATTACGAACGCGTATTTGAACATGCAAAAAGTTTGCAGGGAGATTTGAATGTGCCAATAATCGCAATGGGGCATTTATTTCTGAAGAACGGCCTAACACGTGAAGGAGACGGAGTACGTTCGCTTTATGTGGGGACATCCGTTGAAGTCTCAAGCGATATATTTCCTGAGTACGTAACATACACTGCATTAGGACATCTTCATTCAGCGCAATATATTGGCCGTGAGAATATACGTTACAGCGGATCGCCTATTGCAATGGGATTCGGTGAGGCAGGACAGAATAAGAGTGTAAGTGTTATTGAGACAGACGGAAAAAATTTAGTGAGCGTGAAAGAGATTCCTGTACCTGTTTTTCAGAGACTCGAAAGAATTTCAGGTGATATGAATGAACTTGAGAATGAGATTAACACTCTCGGCCATGAAAACGAATCTATATGGCTTGATGTTACGTATACAGGCGAAGACATTCAGGGAAATTTGCAGGATAAACTGAATAACTGCGTGAAAAAATTTCCGCTGATTGATATTCTCAGTGTCCGTGATGAAAGTCCAAAGGATAATCCTGATGGTATATCTGTTCCTGATGGACTGGACAGCATAACACCTCTTGATATGCTGAAATTCTGTTTTGATGAGAATGATACGCCCAAAGAGCAGAGAGATATTCTTGTTCCGTTGTATGAAGAAATATTAAGAGGTCTGGAGGTTGATTATTAGCATGAAGATATTAGACATAAGATTTAAGAATCTCAATTCACTTCGCGGAGAATGGCACATAGACTTACGGAACAATGCATACGTTAACGACGGCATATTTGCGATAACAGGCCCTACAGGAGCAGGAAAGACTACGATATTTGACGCAATATGTCTTGCGCTTTACTCACAGACTCACAGACTCGGGCGCATAACGGGACAGTCGAACGAAATCATGTCCAAGCATACGAAAGAATGCTATGCTCAGGTTATCTTCGAGAATGCCGGCAAAAAATACATATGCTCATGGGAACAGCACAGGGCCGGAAGAAATGATTCACTTCAGACACCCAAGCATACACTCGCAGATTCAAACGGTGAGATCATAACATCATCAGTAAATGCTACGATCAAAGCTGTCGAAGAGATAACCGGAATGGATTTCAGGAGATTCACTCAGGCCATGATGCTTGAACAGGGAGATTTCGATGCATTTCTGAAGGCAGGAGCAGGAGAACGTTCACGGATTCTTGAGCTTATCACAGGCACAGAGATATACGGCCAGATTTCAACAGCAGTATATGAGCGTGCATCAGGTGAGCAGAGAAAACTTGAAGACCTGCAATTAGTGATTGAATCAAAGAAGCCTAAAGATGATTTCGGTACAGATGAAGAGATTCAAACGGAGCTTTCACATCTTCAATTTGAATATTCACACATGAAAACAGAACATGAAGATTTGAGGAGTGCTTTAGACTGGCTGAAGGGGATTCAAAAAATACGCGAAAATCTGAACCGTAATAACGAAGATGCCATAGCTCTCAGGCAGCAGACAGAATATTTCTATGAGGACAGCAGAAGGCTTGAAGCTGCATTATCGGCAAGAGATATTACTGCATTTCACGTTGAACTGAACGATAAGCGCAGAAGATTTTCATCGCTGAATGACAAATGCGCAAGAAACAGGCAGGAAATTTCACGGAATACCTACGAACTCTCAGAGATAGAGACGGGAAAAATCAGTGAGCTTGAATTTGAACTTAAACGTCTCAGACGCGACATAACAGAACCTACTCAGGCCGTAAAGACCAGAATCGAATCGCTCATAAAAATTTTCGAGGAAAGAAAGACAGAAGCATTAGACGCTGAGAAAGAGAAAGCAAAGATTCAATTTTCACTGCAAAAAGCACAGGCTATAATGCAATCAGCAGAAAAAGAATATAAATCTGTCCTTGAACATTACGAAGAATCCGTGCTCAGCAAAACCAGAACGAATCTTAAAGCCGGTGAACCATGTCCCGTTTGCGGCTCAACTGAACACCCTGCAATCAATCATGATAACCCTGAACGTGAACCCGAAAATTTAACTCTCAATTTTGAATCCGTCAGCAAAAAACTCAGAGCAGCTCAGGCAGAATACACGATGTATCACACGCAATACGACAAGTGCATACATGATTTAGCCTCAAAGAATGAATTTGCAGACGCGGCAAAAAATGCAGTCTTTGAAGCTCTTGCACCTCTTGGAATCTTCGACATGAAATTAACGAGTGAAGCAAGAGAACGTCTATACAGATGGGCATATTCAGTTCAGGCACTTGAAGAGAATATACAATCACTGACAAAAAGAATGACCGAGCTTAGACCAAAAATTGAGACACTGCAGAAGTCATTAAATGAAGATATTTCCGAGCTTGATACATTGAGAGGCGATCTTGAAGGTTTAGAGAGTGATTTTAAAATCAAACTTGCTGAGAAAAATTTTCACGATGAGAATCACTTCATGGCCTCAAGACTGAATGACAATGAGCTGAAAAAACTTCAGGACAGAAAACAGCATCTTGATGACACACGGAAAAAACTTCAGGCAGTGAGAGATAACATAACAGCAAGACTTAACGAAGAAGAATCAAAAGCATTAACGGATTATACACTCGAAGAATTATCGCCGTTATTCAGCGAACAGGAAGCAAGAATTAATGCCATGCTCAAAAAAATTCATTCACTTGAAGCTGCGATAGATTCTCGCAGAAAACTTCAGGCAGAACTTGAAGAACTCAGCACGCAATATAAATCTCAGGCAAAAATATATTCTGACTGGTCAGCATTAAACGAGTTAATCGGCATGAAGAACGGCAATAAATATAGAATCTTTGCACAGCGCGTAACACTCGGCATGATGATTCAGCTCGCAAATATTCAATTGCGTAATATGAGCGGAAGATATGAACTCACGACCAGACCCGGCGATGATAATCTTGAATTGAGTGTAATCGACAATGAGCAGGCCGGTGAAACAAGACCCACGAAAAATTTATCCGGCGGTGAGAGATTCATAATCAGTCTTGCGCTCGCATTAGGACTTTCACAAATCGCAGGAAGCAAAGCCCGTGTTGATTCGTTATTCCTTGATGAAGGATTCGGATCACTCGATGAAGATTCACTTAATACTGCACTGGAAGCATTAAGCGAAGTACACAGGGACGGCCGCATGATAGGCATAATCTCACACGTTCAGGCACTCAAAGAGAGAATATCAGCACAGATAAACGTGATACCCAAAAGAGAAGGCACAAGCATAATAGAAGGTCCCGGCTGCACAGGAAAGTAAATGTTCATGTAGTAGAATCATTGCATCAAAAATTTTATTCGGGAGTTGATTATTATCATGAAGAAAATGTCCCTCCTCCTTAAAATCTCAATCGGTTTTGTTCTCGGAATTCTTTTCGGTTTCGTTGTCGGACCTGTAGCTGCAAGTTCGTCTGTTCTGAGCAATTACATCATGCCCTTTATTGATTTAATCGGCAAAATCTTTCTGAGGCTCTTAATGATGCTCATTGTTCCGTTGGTATTCTCTTCACTTGTGGCGGGGGCGGCCTCAGTCGGAGATGTTCACAAGTTAGGGCGCATTGGCATAAAGACACTCGCGCTTTATCTCATCACAACGGCAATTGCTATCATAATCGGTCTTGCGTGCGGAAATATTTTCAATGCAGGAGCAGGAATGAATATCCCTACAGGACTTCAGGCAAGCGCAAGAGAAGCAAAGCCCCTCGTCGATGTCATTCTTGATATATTCCCAACGAATCCGATTGCCTCAATGGTGAATGCGAACATGCTCCAGATAATAGTCTTCGCGTTATTCTTCGGGGTTGCATGTATACTTGCAGGTGAAAGAGGCCGTAAGGTTGCAGATTTCTTTGAGAGCATAGCAAACGTCATGTATTCAGTTACGCATATCGTCATGAACTTTGCGCCTTATGGTGTCTTTGCGTTAATCTCAATCACTGCCGCTAAGTTCGGATTCTCGATTCTTGCTCCGTTCGTGAAGGTCATAGCTGCCGTTTACATTGGCTGTGCTCTTCATGCAGTTCTCGTATATTCAACGATGATCGGAATGTTCTGCAAGAGATCTCCTGCATGGTACTTCAGGGGCATACGTGAATCAGCAATTACGGCATTCGTTACGCGTTCAAGCTCAGGTTCTCTTCCTGTTACGCTCTCGAACGTCCGCGATAATCTCGGCGTATCCGAAGGAGTAAGCTCATTCGTTCTTCCGTTGGGAGCGACAATCAACATGGACGGCACTGCATTGTATCAGGGAGTATGCGCGTTATTCGTTGCACAGGCATTCAATGTTCCTCTGACGCTTCAGATGCAAATGGGCATAGTGATTACTGCAACGCTTGCTTCTGTCGGGACTGCAGGAGTACCTGGTGCAGGGTTAATCATGCTTACACTTGTGCTTACGAGCGTAGGACTTCCCATTGAAGGCATTGCATTGCTCGCTGGTATCGATGTAGTTCTTGATGCCGCGCGTACATGCGTGAATGTCATGGGTGATACTGCAGTGTGTGCTGTGGTTGCATCAACAGAAGGCGAAGAGCTGAACGTTTGACGCAAAAGTTTTCGCGTGATAGAATGCCTTGCGTAGTTCACGGGGCGTAGCGCAGTCTGGCGAGCGCGCATGGTTCGGGTCCATGAGGCCGGAGGTTCGAATCCTCTCGCCCCGACCAGAAATATATCGGACAATACAGAGTCAGGGAATAAATTTCGTTCTCTGACTCTTTTCACATTCACATACTTAATGATTGAATCCGTAAATCAATTTCCCGATGTCCGAATTCTTATCGAGCATGATTATTTTCTCGCCGTTACCTGCAAATGATTTCTTCAGGGCATCAAGCGAACGCATAAAGTTATAGAACTCTGCCTTTTCAGGTGTGTCATACGCACTCTGCAATATCTTCATGTACTGCACTTCACCTTCTGCGATAATCACATCTGAGCTCTGTTCTGCCGCCGCAAGTTTTACAGCCGCTTCTCTGTCTGTTCTGTTGCGTATCTTCTGAGCCTCCGAATTTCCTTCTGCCGTGAATGAGGCCGCTATATTCTGTCTCTCACTTATCATTCGTTCATATACTGCCGATTTGTTATCGTTCGGAAGATCCAGTGCTTTTATTTCTGTCTGGACGATTGCGATCCCGTACATGCCTATATCTGAATTTGAATCACTCGCTATTCTCTGCGATAATGCACCTCCGCGAGCCTCTATCACTTCGTCCTGAGTCATTGATGATATGACATTCTTCACTGCATTGTACACAGCAGCCTCTATGCGTTCACGTGCTCTTGCCTCGATTGCGTTTAACGTCTGCACATATTTAACGGGGTCTATAACTTTCCATGTTACATAGTTATCTGCAATCATCGATTTCTTATCCTTCGTAATGACTCCTGAGCGCGGAATATCATATAGATGCAATTTCTTCGAGATGTAACGCACTGTATGTATTCCGGGCATTTTGAATTTTATTCCCGGCGTATCACTCACTGAGACTATACGGCCAAACTTGAATAACGCGGCATATTCATTCTGACCGACAATGTAACATGAAAACGGAAGTGTCAGAAGCATAACCACAAGCAAAATAAGAATCCCAATCTTTAACATAAAACCCTTCATGATGATTCACTCCTTCGTTCACTAAAATTTATCCGCAGGCATTAACGTCTGCGTATTTCCGTCAGTGATGATTATCTTCGCGTTTGGCAATATCTCTTCAAGCGTCTCGTAAAATAATCTCTGCTTCGTGATTAACGGATACGCTTTATACTCTTCGTACATGTTGTTAAATCTCACTGCCTGACCGTTAGCCTCTGCTATTCTTGCTGATTTAACTGCTTCTGCATTCTGAATTATCTGGTCTGCTTTTGCTTCTGCTAATGGAATCTGTTCGGACTGATATTTTTTCGCGCTGTTTATCATCGTCTCTCTTGCCTGTCTTGCAGTTTCAACTTCCTTGAAGGCCTGAATGATTTTATCTGTCGGAGGCTCTGCATCCTGAACTGTGAGATTAACGCACTGAAGACCAATGTCATAACTCGTGAGCATGTTCATTAATTTCTCGCGGACTTCTGCCTGAATCTGATTCTTCCCGGTTGTTATGACTTCATCAACAGGATAGTCCGCAACTGTCGAACGTATGCATGAGAGCAGCATGTTCCGTAAAATGCTTTCGGGATTGTCTGAGTTATAGAGATATGCAACCGGGTCTGAAACTTTGTATTCGAGATAAAAGTCTATGTTCACGAAATTAAAATCTGACGTTATCATCACGCTCTCGTCTTCCCTCTTCGTAATGTTACGTCCGTTCCTGTCTGACTCATAGCCTATTCCAGTTCCGTGAGTCGTCATGTCGACAATGTGAACTCGCTGAATAAACGGTATCTTGAAATATAAACCTGCCGTATCTGTCCTCACGATATTGCCGAACATCGTAATCACTGCCTGCTCCTGTTCTCCGACAGTGTATGTTCCGTCAAAGGCCGTGAATGCAATTGCTGCTATGATGATTATGACGGGGATAAAAAATTTCTGGTGATTCTGTGAGAACATAAAAAAATCCTCCTGTGTAAAAATTTTTTTTCGCATAAAAACTTTACACTAAGAGGATTGAATTCACAAATTGCTGCTTACTTGCCAGGATGGCATTCTCTCATATGCACATTAAGTTCCGTCATTCTTGCGCACTCAAAATTGCATCCAGGCACAGGACATTTTGCCCTAAGTCTTGATACTTCATAACCGCCGCTGATCGTGTACATGATCTCTTCTGACAGTTCATTCTCAGGTGCAAGTTCTGATTTCTTTTTTCTAGGCGACATGATGTTTTCTCTCCCTTCGAATGTTTTTTATACAGTAATAATACTAATATTGCATACTATATCAAACTAAAAGCATTTTGTTAATACCCAGTTCACATAAATAATTAATTCCTGAAGGTGCATCATCAATTTCATTCTGTTTTTTCTCAAGAAATAACGCACATCTACGCGCAATCTCTGCAATCTCTTTTTTCACGTTCTCACTCATCCCAGAAGTATATAAACTCAGTCTTCCTTCATGCGAGCCGTCTATGCCCATGAAATACATGAAAAGTTTTGCGTCATAATGTCCGAATGCCTTTCTCATTCCGAAAAAGTCCGCCATTAATTCATCATGTATATTATTGGTCGCCGTTCCGTAAAATTTTTTCGTGTAGTAATGCACGGTCTCATGTTCAAGCCTGAGAATCATGGATTTATTGCGCCATTCTTCGCGTGAAAGATTAACGCATTCTGCAGGAGTGTTGCTGTAAAACTTTTTCGAGAGTACAAGCATCATGATTCTCTTTCCGTACATGAATGACGCTCCCATTTGGGAAATATCATCAGGCCTTTCGCCTTTGTATGAAGCATTCACGATGAAATTCTCAAAGTCCGAATCATTTCCCAGAATCACAAGCGGAATCTTTCCTGCAAATGAATCATGTATCCTGATAATTACTTCTTCAGGCTGTGAAAATTTTACAGGCCTTCGCGGTATTATGTGCGTGTTGAGAATCTCACAGGGCGATTCTGATTCGAGCCATAACTGCCACGTGTCAGAATATGATTCGTCAGTCTCAGGGTTAATGATTCGATTCGTGAATCGATTCGCTGTGTATGCTTTCAATTCTTCTGTTTCAATTTCATTCATGCTTTTGTCTCCTTAATGCTTTATATTTAATTATACCCTGACAGAATGAATTCACGCATAAAGATTAGTATATTCTGCCGTTTTTTTCATGCAAACATGACATATAATTAATCACACACACAAAAAATTTCTTCAATTTTCTCTCTGTATACTGCTGCTCCTCTTTTATTTTAAAGGGGGGCAGTAGTTTTATATGCTTTATATCTTGATTATATATTGAGCTGAAAAATTGATATTTCGTTTTACCGAATGTAAAATGTAAAATCAATTAGTAATACTATTACACAATGAGGAGCTGAATTCTTTCATGAATATACTCGTAATTGACCACACAAAGAAAGATCTGGATTACCTTAAGCAAATCATCAGTGAAGCAAAACCTGAAGCAAAAGTTAATGCTGTTCAGACATTTGATGAGGCTCTGAGCCTTGCAGCTGATGAACTGTTTGATCTGGTATTCATTGACCCGGACAGTAAAGACACTGCGCAAATCTCAGACTTTGCCGGAAAACTCAAAGAAAGAAACAGGGACATACACATAATTTTCACTTCAAAGTCGAAAAAGTATATGTCCGATGCATTTTCAGTTCATGCGGACGCGTATTTGCTCAAGCCCGTAAAACCCGAAGAGCTTAACAGTCAGTTTGAATACATGCTGAATAATTATCCTGCGCCTTTGAGAGAAATTGAGCTTATCGCGCGCACTTTCGGAAAATTCAATGTGTATTACAGAGGCAAGAGACTCACGTTCAAGAGGAGCAAGTCAAAAGAACTTCTTGCAATTCTCATTGATAACAGGGGCATAGGTTTAAGCACAAGGGAAGTCTGCGCAATGCTCTTTGAAGGCAGGCCATACGATGAGAATACGCTGGGATATTATCATGTTGTGCTGACTTCATTGAATGCCACGCTCGCAGAAGCAGGAGTAAAGAATATAATCCGCAAGGCCGTGAATTATATTTCAATTAATCCTGACAAGATAGACTGCGACATGTACAGATATTTGAGAGGAGAAACTGAAGCACTCAAAGATTATCACGGAGATTATATGACGGGCTACAGCTGGTCTGAGTATTCAGCATCACCGAATAATACAGGTAAGGAATAATCATATGCCTGATAATAATATAAACATCAAAATCAAATCGCCCGAACAGCTTGATAATTATATACGCGTAACGTCTCCGGGATCATGGCTTGTGCTGTCGTCAATCATAGTACTTCTTGCAGGCTTCACATTCTGGATATTCACGGGCGAGATTGAGACGAAAGAACATGAGATCGTAACTCCTCTCTCGTTCATTCTTAAGTAATTAAGCAGATATTCACAGGAAATGAAATGAAACATCCAGTAAGTAAACGTGTAGCAAAAGTGCCGGTCGTGATGCAGCTTGAAGCCCTCGAATGCGGAGCGGCTTCACTGTGCATGATACTTGCATATTTCGGAAGATGGATACCTCTGGAACAGCTGAGGAAAGAATGCGGAGTATCAAGAGACGGCTCAAATCTCAGGAGTATATATCTCGTTGCAAAAAAATATAAGCTCAAGACAAAAGCGTTTCAGTGTTCGGCAGAATCGCTCAAAGAAGAAGGAACTTTTCCATGCATAGCCTTCTGGAATTTTAATCACTTCATCGTAGTTGACGGCTTCAAAGGCGGCAAAGTTTATATTAATGATCCTGCGAGCGGTGAATATACACTTACACTTGAAGAGTTTGAGAAATCTTATTCGGGAGTATGTATGCTCTTTGAGCCTGAAGATGATTTTGAGTCCGGCGGAAAACCTGAATCAATTCTGAAATATGCGCGTGAAAGACTCAGGGGAACAATGCCAGCGATAACTCTTGTGGCACTGACAACTTTAATTGCCGCATTCGTCGGAATGATTACTCCGGCATTTTCGCGCTTCTTCGTTGATAATATCCTGACGGGCAAATATTCTGACTGGTCATTGCAGTTCTTTTTGTTACTGGGGACATTAACGGCGTTTCAGATAATCTCACTGTGCATAAAGGCGTTATATCTTTTAAAGCTGCAGGGGAAGACGGCAATAGTAGCTAACACCAGATTTTTATGGCACATACTGAGACTGCCTGTTGAATTCTTTGAGCAGAGAATGGCGGGTGATATTATTCAGCGTTACGCATCGAATCAAGGAATAGCCGACACGCTGATTAATACATTCACGCCTTTGTTACTCGATACTCTGAGCATGATTCTGAATCTCTGCATCATGATGGATTACAGTCCGTTTATTGCGCTTACGGGAATAATTTCTGTTGTTCTGAGTATCATTGCGGCTGATTACATCTCAAAGAAACGCGTAAACATAACACGAGTTCAGACCAGAGACATGGCCAATCTGATGGGAACAACGCTTCAGGGTATAGACATGATAGAGACGATAAAGTCAGCGGGAGCAGAAAACGGATTCTTTACCAGATGGTCAGGTTTTCAGGCCAATGCGAACATGCAGACGGTAAAATTTGCCAAACTCAACAGCTTTCTCGGACAAATTCCCATGTTATTATCAATGCTTGCCTCAAACATAATATTATTCATGGGAGTCAGGCTGGTAATCAATGGCGAATGGACAATAGGCTTAATTTCTGCATTCATGGGTTACTTAACGGCATTTCAGCAGCCTGCGCAAAAACTTGTTCTTGCAGGTCAGCAGTTACAGGAAATGCGCACGAACATGGAAAGAGTGCAGGACGTTTTCAAGTATCCTGTCGACGTAAATTACAAATCAGATGATGCCTCTGACGAAGAAATGAACAAGTTATCCGGCCTTGTCGAAATGAAAAACGTAACTTTCGGATATAACAGACTGGATAAGCCTCTGCTTGATGATTTCTCTCTCACTGTTGAACCGGGAAAAAGCGTTGCTCTTGTCGGTGCGTCAGGCTGCGGAAAGTCTACCGTTGCAAAATTACTCACAGGACTTTATCCCGTCTGGAACGGCGAAATTTTATTTGACGGCAGAAAGATAAGCGAGATTAACAGAAATGTATTCACAGGGTCAGTTGCAAGTGTTGACCAGAATATAACTCTGTTTGAAGATACGGTTGCGAATAATATACGTCTGTGGGATAAAACGATTAAGGACTTCGAGATAATACTTGCGGCAAGAGATGCGGCAGTCCATGATGAGATTATCCAGAGGGACGGCGATTATTCAGCAAAATTATCTGAAGGCGGAAGGAATCTCTCAGGCGGTCAGCGTCAGAGAATCGAAATTGCACGCGTTTTAGCACAGGACCCCACGATTATAATTCTTGACGAAGCTACAAGTGCGTTAGACTCAAAGACCGAGTATGAGATGATGCAGTCAGTCAGGAACAGAGGCATCACCAGAATTATTATCTCACACAGGCTTTCAATTATAAGGGACTGCGAAGAAATTATCGTGATGAAAGACGGAAAAATTTTAGACAGAGGAACTCACAGCGAATTAATGCAGAGATGTGAATATTACTCTGAGTTAATCACAAATGAATGAGGAGATAATTATATGGGCTGGTTTGATGAACAGTTACGTGAAAGAATCCGTGCAGATGAAGAAGCGTTCTCAAATGCATTTGATGAAGTTGCTGAGCCTTTAACAGGTAAGCGCATAACACCTGATGCAGGCAGTGCTCTCAGAGAAATAGCAAATTTCTATGGCCTGAAAATAAATTCAGATGAAGATATAC
This sequence comes from Synergistaceae bacterium, assembly GCA_017394925.1. Lineage (GTDB taxonomy): Bacteria > Synergistota > Synergistia > Synergistales > Aminobacteriaceae > JAFUXM01. The sequence continues at coordinate 6,546 of JAFPWQ010000231.1, read as the reverse complement.
TGAAAAACAGCAGTATCATGCATCGTAAAGTTGAGCTTAAAGAAGGCTGGTACAAAGATGCAGACGGTGTATATCTGGCAATGACGAAAGAAGGAAATTATGCCGCACTGATTCCGAAAAGAGGCGTGTATTACTATAAAGATCATGCATCAGGAAAAACAGTACGCATAAATTCTTCGACACAGCATAATCTTAATACTCACGCTGAATGTTTCTACAGGCCGTTTCCTGAAGGCAAAATGAGCGTAAAAGATTTATTTACGTACGTAATGAAGAGTTTAACGCTCTATGACATAGCATATATAGCACTGGTTACATTCGCAATGACTTTAGCGGCAATGATTCCTCCGTTCATGACACGCATAATATACTCTCATGTCATACACGCGGACAAGATACAGCCGTTAGTTTCGGTGATAGTGTTCATGATCTGCGCTGGTCTTTCGGTGATAATCTTTCAGGGGGTCAGGGATTTATTGGTATCACGCATTGAAGTCAAGACTGACGTATCAGTGAGAGCAGCAGTAATGATGAAGCTGATAAATCTTCCTGTTGAATTCTTCAGCAAATATTCATCAGGAGATCTGGCCATGAGAGCAACGAGAGTAAATATGCTTTGCTCTTTCGCGATGAGAATGGTTTTCTCTGTCGGACTCACTGCATTAATGAGCCTGATATATTTATTCGAGATATTTTCATTTTCACCCCTGTTAGTATCTCCGGCTCTGTGCATAATGCTTACGATGTTTATATTCTCGGCTGTTGGTGCAAAAATTCAAGCCGAAATTCTCAAAAAGTCAATGGATATTCAGGGCAAGGAACAAGGAATAATTTATGCGTTCATAAATGGGATTCAGAAAATCAAACTTGCAGGAGCAGAACGCAGAGCCTTTGCACAATGGGCATCATATTACAGCAAAGACGCAGAACTGACATATAATCCTCCGTTATTCGTCAAACTTATCTCAGTATTTCAGCCCGCAATAAGTCTAATCGGAATGCTGATAATATACATGAGGGCATTTGAGGCAGGAATAAGCGTTGAGAATTACATGGCCTTCATTGCAGTATATGCTGTATTATCTGCGGCATTTACGATGTTATGCGCATCAGTTATGAGTATTGCCTCAATAGCGTCAATTCTGGACATAGTGCGGCCCATACTTGAAGCAGTGCCGGAAACTTCAACGGGGGATCTGTCATTGAAACTCAGAGGCGGAATCGAAGTAAACAATCTCTCATTCAAATATACGTCTAAATCTCCGTTAGTGCTTGAAGATATTTCGTTCAAGATAAGACCAGGCGAATATGCTGCGATTGTCGGCAGGAGCGGCTGCGGAAAGAGTACGTTAATGCGTTTACTTCTTGGCTTCGAGAAACCTGACAGCGGAGTCATATATTATGACGGCAATGACATAAAGACATTGAATCTTAAAGCCTTACGGAGCAATATCGGATGTGTCATGCAGAACAGCAAATTATTTCCCGGAAGTATATACTCGAACATCACGGTAACGGCTCCGGACTTAAGCGAAGACGAAGCATGGAGTGCAGCAGAGACAGCCGGAATTGCTGAAGATATTCGCAAGATGCCCATGAAAATGAATACGATGATAAGCGAAGGTTCCGGGACACTTTCAGGTGGTCAGGTTCAAAGGATAATAATAGCGCGTGCTGTTGCGTCAAAGCCAAAAATATTATTGTTCGATGAGGCCACAAGTGCACTTGATAATATTACTCAGAAAATAGTAGCTGATTCACTTGACCGTCTGAAATGCACAAGAATAGTCATCGCTCACAGGCTCTCAACCGTAAAGAACTGCGGAAGGATTATCGTAATCGACAAGGGACATATAGCCGAAGAAGGAACGTATGACGAGCTTATGAACCGTAAAGGACTATTTGCATCGCTTGTTGAGCGTCAGAGATTAGGCGGGGAAGTGTAAACATGAAAAAATTTTTTGCCATGCTCATGATAATTCTGGTTATTGCATCACCGTCTTATGCCGCAAAAAAATTAACGCCCAAACAGGAAGCATTAAGAATCAAACGTGCCAGAGAAGAACGCGAACGTCAGCTGAAAGCCAGACATAAGAATCAGATTAAACGCGAAAAAGAAGCTCAGAAGGAACGTAAGCAGGAATTAAATCAGGCAAGAAAGAATCACGAAGACTCTAAACGCATAAAAGAGATCCGCGAGAGACAAAAACGTGAAGAGAAACGCGAATATGAAGCCAGAAAAGAACGTCAGCGGGAACTCAGAGAAGAACAGAAACGCAAAGATGAAGAAAAAAGCGTGAGTATCTTCTCAGAAAGGAGGAAGAAAAACGCAGGAAAGAAGAACGTAAACGGAAATAATATATATTCAAAGGAGGCAGATTAATTTGAATATTAGAAAATTTTACGTGAAAGCAGCAGCAGCTCTAATTCTTGCATCACTTATTGCGCCTGTATTTGAAGTCAGAACAGAAAGTGCGTCCAGAATCATTGCGAGACCTGATCTCATTATGCCGCCGCGTAAACAGCCCGTAAATTATGAACGTGAGCGCAGAGAGCGTGAAAGACTCGAACGTGCAAGATGGGAACAGGAACGCAGAGAACGTGATTTGCGCCGCCGTGAGCAGGAACTTCGTGATAGAGAACGCCGTGAAGCTGAAAGACGCGAAAGAGAACACAGAGACTGGGAACGTGAGCAGGCATATCGTCGGGAACGCGAGCGCAAAGACTGGGAACGTTACGAACGTGAAAGACGCGATTATGAACGCCGCGAAAGAAAACGTCAGGAAGATGAACTCGCGATTGAAATTATCGGCGAAATCATCAAGGAAGGCATGAGACAGGAAGCCGCAAAAGAACGCAGAACACGTTACTAGTCATTACTAGTCATTAAAGGAGGAAAAATATACATGAAAAAGTTAATTGCACTTATTCTTGTTATCGCGTCCGCATCAATGTGCATGGCAGGCGTTGAAAATATTAATGATCTGAAGACTGCAAAGAAAGGTGTCCTGAAAGGCTCAGCAACAGAAGGATTTATACGTGAATTTATCGGCGAAGAGTCTGAAAATATTTCTGCGTATGACACTTTTGCGGATACAGTCAAGGCACTTAAGGACGGAAAAGTCGAAGCTGTTGTTATGGATCTTGCACCTGCTACGTATATAGCGAGTGAGGACAAAGAGATTAAGATACTTTCAGAGTCATTCAAGACAGAAGAATACGGAATAGCATTCAAAAAAGATAACCCATTGAAGGCAGAAGTTGAAAAGGCACTTAAAGAACTCAAAGACGAAGGCACAATTGAGTCAATATTCCTAAAGTACATGACAGATTATGTTGACCCTTCGACAATAGATTATAATCTGAATGCTAAGAACGGTTATTTATGGGTAGGCTGTGATGCGTCATTCCCTCCGTATGAAATGAAAACGGCATACGGTTTTGTCGGTGCGGATATAGAGATGTGCGCGGCAATCGCAAAGAAATTAGACAGGACGCTTGTTGTTGCTGATTATGCATTCAGTATGCTTCCTGCGGCACTCAATGACGGCAGGATTGACATGATATGTTCAGCGTTCATAATAAGCGAAGAACGTAAAAAGACTATGGACTTCACAGATTCTTATGCCTCCGAAGTCGAAGCAATAGTAGTGCTCAATAAATAAGCAGCAATGAATATAAAATTTCTGAATATAAAATGCCCGCGTCTTTTTTTGTGCGTGGGCTTTGTTTTGTTTTTATGCGCACAGTTAAACGCCGAAATTCTGCCGGGCAATAATGACTTTGATGCATATCTGCCTTTACTCAATGGAAAACGCGTTGCAATTTTCACGAATATATCCGGGACATTAACGCCTTACTCAGAAGAGATTAAAGACGAATCATTACCCGAAATTCCTACAGGTGAACACATACTCGATGCTTTACTCGAACGCGGAGTAAACGTATCATGCGTATTAACACCTGAGCACGGTTTCAGGGGAGATCATGATGCGGGCGCAGTTGTCTCTGACAGCACAGACCCGAAAACAGGCGTAAAAACGATCTCACTTTACGGTGTTGATGCATATTATGCTCTGGGCAGGGCCGAAAAGGAATTCGATATAGTTCTGGTAGATATTCAGGATATAGGGCTGAGATATTACACGTACTATGTAACGATGATGCGCTTAATAAATGTCTGTGCAGAACGCAAGAAACCCGTAATCATATTAGACCGCCCAAATCCCAATGGCTATTATGCAGATGGTCCAATGCTTGAACAGCGTTATATCTCGAACGTCGGAGCATTAAGATTACCTGTTGTGCATGGCCTGACGCTTGGAGAAATGGCTAATATGATGAATGGTGAAGGCTGGCTGAGAGGCAAAAGAAAATGCGATATTCAGGTTATCCCATGCAGGAATTACACGCACTCAAAGAAATTCAGATTAAACTGCAGACCCTCGCCGAATATTAAATCAATGCGCGCAGTATATCTCTATGCTTCATTATGCTATTTCGAGAACACGCTTGTATCAGTTGCAAGAGGCACAGAATACCCGTTTGAGGTTTACGGATCTCCGTTGCTGAAGGATAAAACCGGCTATGAATTCTCGTTTATTCCTAAGAGCATAAAAGGCGCACAGAATCCCCCGTTTATGAATCAGGAATGTTACGGGCATGATTTAAGGCAATTAACGCTTGAGGAAATGCAGACCGGCGGAATTAACCTGAGTTATTTAATCGATGCATATAATGCAATTTCACAGCATAACTTTTTCGGAAGACCTGACAAGCGCGGACGTTACTGGATTGATTTGCTTTTCGGGACTGACAGAATCAGAAAAATGATTGAGGCCGGAAAGACTGAAAATGAAATCAAATCATCATGGCAGAAAGATATTAACGAGTTCAAAGAGCTTCGGAAAAAATATCTTCTGTATGATGAATAAGAAAGGATTGATTTATTTACATGTTACGTAAAGTTTTAGCAGTCTCGTTACTGCTGGCATTATTCGTTGTTCCGTCATACGGGGCAGCACCGGACAAGGACATTATTATTGTCTACACTAATGATGTTCACTGCGGAGTCGAAGATCATATCGGCTATGCAGGATTCGCTCTCTATCGCAACGAGATGAGAAAGCTCACGCCTTATGTTACGACTGTAGACGCGGGAGACTTTGCACAGGGAGCTACAATCGGGGCAATCTCACAGGGACGTTATATTATCGAGATCATGAACGCTGTCGGCTATGACGTAGTAGCACCCGGAAATCATGATTTTGATTACGGAATGGGAATGTTCGAGGCTCTCAGAAGAAATTTATCATGCGGCTTCATTGCGTGTAACTTCAGGACAGCTGAAGATAACAAGTTAATTCTCCCGGCCTACAAGATACTTGAATACGGCAAGGTAAAAATCGCCTATATCGGAGCAACAACGCCTGAGACGATCACAAAGTCAACGCCTACATTCTTTATGGATGACAAGCGCGAGAAATATCTTTACACGTTTGGCGGAGATTTAACGGGTGAAACGTTAATTGCAGATATTCAGAGAGCAGTTGATGAAGTGCGTTCACAGGGAGTTGATTATGTTATCGTTGTGGGTCATTTAGGCGAGTATGAAGACATAACTAACGTATGGAGTGCACCGTTCATTGCGGCACGTACACGCGGAATTGATGTATTCATTGACGGACATTCACACGAGATAACGCCCGAACTGAAAATCAAGAACGCTGACGGAAAAGAAGTTATTATCACGCAGTCAGGAACAAAATTAACGCATATCGGACAGGTTACGATTGATACGAACGGGAAGATTTCATCAAAGCTGATAGACAAGTCAGACGGCAAAGACGAAGAAGTAGACATAGCGATTCAGAAAATCAAAGGCATGTTTGAAGACACACTGAATGCTTATCAGGGCTATACGAGTTTTGATCTTAGAGCAATGGATGACGAAGGCACATGGATGCTCAGAGATGCGGAGACGAATTTATGCAATCTCGTAGCTGATGCAATTCTTGATGCGGCCTCAATGACGAAGACGGGCAAAGCAGATATAGCACTGATAAATGCCGGAGGAATGCGCACGAATATAATGACAGGCGAGATTACATTCAATGATACGCTTTCAGTGATGCCGTTCGGAAACACAGTATGCATTGCCGAAGTCAGCGGCCAGACCTTACTTGATGAGCTTGAAGTCGGCGCAAGATTAGCCCCCCAGAGAAACGGCGGTTTACTTCACACTGCAGGAATGACATACACGATTGATTCAAGAATTCCCACGCCTGTAAGAATGGACAAGTCCAACATGCTTGAAAGCATTGAAGAAGGTGAACGCAGAATTAAAGACGTGAAAGTGAACGGTGAACCGATTGACCCTGAGAAAATCTATAAGGTAATCTCAGTAAGCTATGTCTTATTCGATCATGGGGACGGTCATTTGTTCAAAGGCGCAAAACAGATTGAACCCGATTTTGCGGTTGTATCTGACGTATTAGCGCGTTACATAAAGAAGCTGAAAGTCGTTCCTGAATCATACGAGAATGT
>JAFPWQ010000230.1 GCA_017394925.1 Synergistaceae bacterium | reverse complement strand
GGTCTGCTCTGTGTGATACCGTAACGCTCACGTGAAAGCCTCTGATATTCTCTGAATGCTGGTTCATCGGTGATAGCGATATAGCTTCCTGCGAGATTGCAGAGTAAGTATGCTTTGATATTCTCCAAGTTCTCAGGAGTATATAACGCATTGAGAGCTTCAAGCCATTTCGGTTGTTCGAGACAGATTAACTTTGAATTAGCATTATGTGCTTCAATAATATCTGCAAACGGGAATGCTTTTGATTTCTCTCTTAACTCCTGCATTGTTATGGGGTTATACATCTTCTTGATTGCTTCAGGGGCGTTTAATTCATCAACGGTCATCATACTTTCAGATATTGCCTTCTCAAATTCATATGAACTCTCAAGAAATTTTTTCGCTTCGGATTCAGGATAGCCTAATCTCCTGAGCATATACATAACTATTCCGTCATGCATCTTCTTTGTGCGTTCACCGTTGGAAGTCATCTTCCTGTATTCTGCGCTGTCTCCGAGTGATAATCCCGTTGCAAGAATCTCAAGGTTATATGCTTCGGAATCAATGTTATCGAAACCAGCAACATAATCAGCAATCACAGTGCCGTTATAGAAGCTGTCTTTAGTCTTGAAGTATTCGCTAAGTTCATTGATACTCGTTATCGCTGTAATCTTTTTCGCCTGCGTATTCAAGTCATCAATGCCTTCTTCATTACGTGAATCCCAGTCAAGCCAAAGAGCATATAACGTTCTCACAAGTTCACCGTCATGGCCTTTCACTGTCTCGTCAGTCATGAGTGCTTTTAGTCTCTCGTCAATTACATCCTGAAGTTCATTGAATGCACCTGTTCTGACTCTTCCGGGTTTGAGTTTCGCGTTAATGAGCCATTCATGATTTACATTCGCATAGAAATCATCAATGAGTTTCGGATTATAATCTTTCACTGAACCGATAATATTTGAAACGGGCCATGATACAGCCTGAGAGGACATGATGAGCATTGAGACAATAGCAATAGACAATAATTTAATTGTACGCATAGATAGTAGTATTCCCGAAATATAAAACTCCGTCAGAAACAAGCATACCTTCAGAAATTCCGCCGAACTCTGCCTTATATGTGTAACGTGTTCTGCCTGTTGCCGCGTCAACTGCGAAGACCTGCCCGTCTCCTGATGCAACATAAACGATTCCGCCAGAGATTACGGGGTTAGCGGAAATTTCGCCGCCTTCAGTGCTGAAGTTCCAGATTACATTCCCGTTATCTGCATTGAGTGCTGCTGCTATTCCTCTGCCTGTTCCTACAACAATAATTTTTCCGTCCGTAACTGGTGATGTAGTAACAGGGTCTCCGATTTTTGCGTTCCATAAGGGTTCAACGTCTTTAATCTTCACGGCCTGAACTGATCCGTCCCATGATGAGAAATACACATTGCCGTTATTCACCACAGGTGTGTTGATTGCTCCGCCTGCACCGCCGCCGTTGAGCCTCTTCCCTGTCTTTGCGTCAATGATGCTGAATATCCCGTCATACTCACCGAGAAATACGAGTCCGTCAGAATATGCCGGTGCTGTCCTGAGTCCCTGTGATGACCCTGAATATGTCCATAACGTTCTGCCGTCCCTCTGACTGACTGCGTAGAGCTTATAGTCAGAACGTGCGAAGAGTAACATTCCGTTTCCTGCTGTAAGTCCCGAATCAATCATTGAGTTCTCGCCTTCACGAGGAACAGTTTCCCATACTTTTGAACCGTCTGACACTCTCAGGCATGTGAGCGTTCCGTCTGCCTGTGAGAAGAATACGTTTTCTCCGACAACTGCGGGTACACCTGTGATTGAGTTTGTGCCTTTGTACGACCAGATTAACGCACCGTTCTTCTTGTTGAGTGCATAAAACCCTCCTGTCTCTGTTCCGAAGATAAGCGCATTGCCTGATACTGCAAATCCTCCCTTTAATGATCCTCCGTCCTCTGGTTTGAATGTGAACAATGGAGCACGTCCTGCTGCTGATGCTGTTGCTGCAATCAACATGACCAATAATAACGCTGATAATATACGTTTCATGATTAAATCACCTCAATGTAATTATAATACGTGCTGCAAAAAACAAAGCCTCCCCGATAAATTTCAGAGAGACCATTGCAATTTATACTTTACATGTATCTTAAAGAATGCTTAACGTATTTTCCTGCGTACTGACGGAATTAACGCAAGTACTGACAGTGCAAATATACCCGTGAATGCATTACAGCCGCCCCCTGATGACCCAGCCCTGTTTACTATAATAGGCGTTGGTGCAGGATCTGGATCTGGGTCTGGTTCAGGATCAGGATCAGGATCAGCATCTTCACTATCTGTACCTACAAGAATCACATTCTGCAAATAACCTTTCTCGTAACCTTCAATGTTATATACGAACGTGTAATATCCCAGAGGAATTTTGCCCTTAGTGCCATTTACGTATGAGAGATTATTTGCCTCAACTGTAACTGTTAAATCACCGCTTAGTGTCTCATAGAATGGTCCGTATACAGGATATTCGGCTCTGCTGAATGTATCCTTCCAGAATATATCAGGCTCGAATTCAGGATCAAACAGAGGATCATATTCAAATTCTGATAATTCATTGCGTCCCTTCGGATACTCAGTGAACGGTGTCTTTGTGTATGAGAGAACGTATTCATTATCTTCTGTCGTGTTCTGAAGCCAGAATATGACCCTTGAACCTTCTGGAACTTTTACGCTCTCATCATATGACGCTGCGATGTTAATATCAACGGTCTGTACCGGGAAATTACGAAGTCCCTTATTTGAGTCTTTGATATTGC
>JAFPWQ010000029.1 GCA_017394925.1 Synergistaceae bacterium | reverse complement strand
GAGATAAGAGAGGAGAGGATAATATGAACGGAAGAAACACGGCTGACGAAAAATTGAATGATGCACTGAGGGAATCAGTAAAGGCGTTCGGCGTTGCTGATGCGGATAATATTTATGCGGAATTCGACAGGCCGAAGCATGAAGGACACGGAGACAGGGCAGCCAATGTAGCAATGAGACTTGCGCGTCCTTTGAGAATGAATCCGAAAGACATAGCCGCAAAGATAGCAGTGAATTTGAATTCTGATGTGATAGACAGAACTGAAATAGCCGGGCCGGGATTCGTGAATGTCTTTTTATCCGGGAAATTTTATGCTGAAGTCATATCAGATATTCTTGAACAGGGAATGAATTACGGATCTGTGAATCTCGGACAAGGGAAAAAAGTACAGGTTGAATTTGTGAGTGCGAATCCTACAGGGCCTTTGCATATTGGACACGGAAGAGGTGCGGCCGTCGGTGATTCAGTTGCGCGAATATTAAAATTTACGGGCTGGGATGTTCAGCGTGAATATTACGTGAATGACTCAGGACTTCAGATTGATACGTTAGGACGTTCGACACAGGCAAGATATTTTGAATTGCTTAATCACGAGTCCCATTTCCCCGAGAACGGCTACAAAGGCGCATACATATATGACCTTGCGCAGGAGATAATTGATTCCGAAGGCAGAAAGTTTATTGATGTCCCAGAGAGTGAGAGCCTGAATTATTTTAAGAAATATGCGGCTGAAAAAATCATGTCGGGCATCAAAGCAGACCTTGAAGAGTTCAGAGTGAGCTTCGATAAGTTTTTCCCCGAAGGTTATCTGCATGAGAACGGACTCGTTAAATCCGCAATGGAAGATTTAAAATCACGCGGCTATGCATATGAACATGACGGAGCATTATGGTTCAAAACAGAGGACACAATCGGCGATGACAAAGACAGAGTTTTAATCCGCGCGAACGGAATCCCGACGTATTTTGCTTCTGATATTGCGTATCACAGAAATAAATTCATCACACGTGAATTTGAACGCGTTATTGATGTCTGGGGAGCAGATCATCACGGGTATATAGCAAGAGTGAAGGCGGCAATAAAGGCAATGGGAAAAAATCCCGATGACTTTGACGTTTTGCTCATTCAGCTTGTGAATCTAATTCGTGAGGGCAAAATCGTAACGATGTCAACGAGGGCAGGAGAGTTTATCACGTTAAGAGATGTCCTTGATGAAGCAGGAACAGATGCAACGAGATTCTTTTTCCTGATGAGACGTTCGGACAGTCAGCTTGATTTTGATCTGGACCTCGCAAAGAAACAGGGCAATGAAAATCCCGTGTATTATGTTCAATATGCACACGCGAGAATAGCCGGTGTGCTGCGCGAATTTCAGAACAGGGGCGGCAGACTCGAAAGCATAAATCCTTCTGAGATTCCAGAATCAATTTTCGATGACAGGAACGCGAGAGACTTAGCTGATGCATTATCGTATTATCCCGAAGAAATTGCGCAGGCTTCACGGGAATTAGCACCGCAGACTGTAACGGGTTATGTGCTTAATCTCGCAGGAATCTTTCATGCGTTCTATAACACGAACAGGATTCTTGATGAGCCTGATGAAAAAATTTCACTCGGACGGATAAATTTAATCATGGCCGCAAAAATAGTAATAGCATCATGTCTTAATCTTCTCGGTGTGAGTTCGCCGGAGAGAATGTAGCATGTTCTCACTGAAACGGATAATATTAATTGCGCTTGGTGTTGTGATATTTGCCATTGCCGTCAGCTATTACCGGTTTGAACTTGACCGGATAGCACAGATTCAGGAAGCAATCGGAAAGAGAGAGGCTATACTTAAACAGAAGCGTGATAGTGTCCGTGATTACAAAGAACAGGTTTCGTTTTACAAGACTCAGGAAGGAATCGAACATCTTGCGCGCGAACAATATAATCTCGTTGCACCAGGTGAACGCGTTATATTGCTTAAGAGTCCTGATGTGAATTCTGAAATTGAGAACGATGAAATGAAATGAAATAAATAAATCCCCCTTCTTAAACGTTTAAAGCGCAAAGCAGGGGGAAAATTTTTTTATTGTGCAGCTTCAGGGGATAATTCAGAGTCCCTTCACAATTCTTGCAGGATTCCCAACAGCGACACAATTATCCGGGATGTCATGCGTAACGATTGAGCCAGTTCCGATAATCGCATTCTCACCTATAGTAACGCCAGGAAGAATATTCACTCTTGCACCTATCCATGCATTACGTTTAATGTGAATCTCTTTCGTCATGATTATGCGTATATTTTTCGGCTCATGATTCACCGTGAATAATCCGACTTCAGGCCCAAGCATAACGCCGTCTTCGATTATGATTGTTCCGATGGACATAACAGTGAGGCCATGATTAGCGAAAACGTTTCTGCCTAAATGAACACAGCATGCGGCATCAATCTGGAACGGAGGAGTGATGAACGTACCTTCATTGAGAGTTCCGTTGAATAATTCTTTTTCGAGTGTGATAATCTTTTCTCTGTCATCAGGGTCTGTACTGTTAATCTTCCAGCAAAGATGACGGCATCGTTTCATTTCACCGTGAGCCTCAAGCAGATATTTTTCATCACGTATATCATATGCGATTCCGTTTCTTAAATCTTCAAATACACTCATGATCAGAACGCGTGCTGTTTAGTATGTGCCACATAAGGAGCTTCAAGAGCAGCAATTTCTTCATCACTTAGAACAATATCAACTGCTGAGGCTGCCTCTTCAACATGCTTAACGCTGGTAGTTCCCACGACTGGCGAGCAGATGAACGGCTTGCTTAACATCCATGCGAGAGCTTCCTGTGCCATAGAGCGGCCATGTTCTTTTGCGATGCGTTCAAGATTATCGACAACTGCTTTGTCCTGTTCAGCTGTCTTATCTGTCCAGACCATTGGACTCACTCCGTCAATTTTAGTTCTGTGAGTCTGAGTTCCCCATGAATGAGCGCATCTTCCTCCTGCAAGAGGGCTCCATGGATTAACGCCTACTTTGCGGTCGAGGCACAGGGGCATCATTTCGTGTTCTTCTTCTCTGTAGATTAAATTATACTGGTTCTGCATGGTGATAAATTTCGTCCAGTTATGACGCTCTGCAATATTCTGCAGTCTCTCAAACTGCCACGCATCCATTGTACATGCACCGATATATCTCGCCTTGCCTGACTTCACGACATCATGAAG
>JAFPWQ010000229.1 GCA_017394925.1 Synergistaceae bacterium | reverse complement strand
GGGGAAATGATTTTATACGTACAGGGTAAGGGCAGACGCGACCGTACCGAATTTGTGAAGCTACCAGAACGATTATTGCAGGCAATCAATGAATATCTTAATGCGAGGGGAAAAGCACCCGATAATGCCCCTCTGTTTGCAGGAATAGGTAATCGTAATCACAACGGCAGAATGACCACACGGACAATCAGCAGGATAGCAAAAAATGCAATGCGTCATGCCGGATATGATAACCGTAGATTAACGGCGCACTCATTGCGACATTCAGCAGTTACGCTCTCACTACTTGGGGGTATGAATTTGGCAGACGTACAAGCATTTGCTAGGCACAGTAACATCAGCACCACACAAATATATTCACATGCAGTAGACCGTATTCGGAGTATGTGCGAGGACATTATAGCCAATGCTATTTTTTAGGAGGGAGATATTATCATGGACACGAAAGAAGACACAAAAAAAATAAGAGACAGCAACGGCAGATTTGTACGCGGTGCTGTGGGAAATCCAAAAGGAAGACCGAAGAAACAGCCGAAACCACCAGCACCCCCAACGCCGGAGGAAGTATTAAAGAATGCGACAATGGAAGCAATTATACGCTTAATTGATTTGGTACATTCAGATGACGAAGCAATTGCACTTCAGGCAAGTATTGCGATTTTAGACAGGACAGTAGCAAAAAAAACAGATACTATGAATTTTACTGTTCCAAATGGAGTTAAAGCAATTAGTTATTCATGGGGAAATAGTGATATTCAAATCATACCCCATTTATAACACCGTTTTTTTTACCATTTGCTGATAAATACAACCAGTTTTACCAGATATTTTTAATATAAAACCTTATCTTGACTACTTTTGTTATAGCTGATATAGTTACAAACAACACAAATCCCATGCGATTAGATTATCACATGGGAATACATTAGAAAGTTATTTTATATATATATAGACACGGGAAAACAATCCCGCACATTTTTGTCATTTTGGTATTCTAACATCAAACGACAAAATATAGCAAGGAGGATTTTACAATGTATGACATGTATATATCAGCAAGAGAAATAGCCCGAATGTTGAACCTCTCACGCGGGACAATCTACACAATGCGCAGGAAAGGAGTTTTACCAGAAGGCCGGAGGATTGGAGGAGTCAGACGTTGGAGCATGGCCGAATTACAGACATTCTTGAATGGAGGCATTAACGCATGAGTATTAAGCAGGAGCAGGATATGAACATTGAGACATTGAAACAGATGTTAGAAGGCACTGACGATTTGAGTATGGCTAGGGGATTGGCATATGGAGTGTTGTACGCATTGAACGCCTCAGCACATGAAATATCAGAATGCCTTTTCAAAGGAACAGACAACGCAGAGGGGGTTTTGTCCGTCATCAACTGGAATATTGACTTTCTGCAGAACAATCTAAACGTCATTCAGAATATGACAAGAAACTTTGAATGTCTGTGTAACGACATAAGGACAGAGGGGAACGCATGAGCAAGAAAATATATGATCTGACTATATCAGCAGGACAGTACACCGACAAATCAGGCAAGATGCGTACAAACTGGGAGAATATCGGTGCAGTGTTTAAGGGGGATAACGGCAAAAGTTTTATTACGTTGCGCAGAACATTCAACCCCGCAGGAGTACCAATAGACGAAAAAGGCAGTAACAGAGAAAGTATATTTATATCTCTGTTCAATGCAGAAGACAGAAAGAAGAGTATAGACCGATGATAAGACAGCACAAATTGCCGCTTGATAACGGACGGGCGGCTATTGTGATACAGAGTTTTTATTGGTTATATGAGATATGGAATAGTAGGTGAATTATATCATGAAGATGAACTTTGAAGAAATCAAGAAACAATTCGACATTTACGATGTGGCAGTGCATCAACTGGGACTTGAATTAAGGCATATAGGCGGCGGCGAATATCGCGGAGTCTCACCTTCACCTGGACAGCACCATACAGATGATGCGCTAGCAATAAATACCGAACGGCAAGAATGGTATGACTTCAGCACAAAAGAAGGTGGCTCGGTGCTTGATTTGGTTGCATATGTCAAATACGGCTCAACTGATACTCATTCGATAGCAGAAGCAGCAAGACTGTTAGCAGGAGATAATTATGATTCTGCATACTGGGAGAAAAGACAACAGCAACGTAACGAGTTCTGCGTAAATATTTCGAAATGGCATAATGCCTTGATGAAAGATGAACGAACACTCAATTATCTTCATGAACGCAGAATCACAAATGAAACGATAAATGCACTCAGCCTCGGACTCATTCATGAGTATCTTCACATAGGCAATGAATTAGTGCAGGAATGGCGGTTAGCTTGTCCGTATCTTGATGCAGGCGGTAAACCCATATATATGGCAAGCAGGCGGCTTGATTGGGCAGCTCATGAAGATTCACCGAAATATCATAAATTAAAGCAGTCCGAATTTCTCAGAAATGCATTATTCGGATTAAATACAATCCCGTATAAAGATTCAGAGTGTGATACTCTCTTTATCGGTGAAGGCTTATTTGATGCTGTATCGTTGATACAGGAAGGTTATCACGCGTTGTTTACAATCGGCGGTGCTGCTGGTAAAGAGAATGATGAAAAGATATTACAGCAGGCCAGACGATTCAGACGATTAATTACTGCTTTTGACAGTGATTATTCAGGGCAGAAATTCACAATCTCTTACGGCAGGAAATTTCTCAATGCAGGTTTGTATTTTGAGTGCATACCCAGTTACGGGGAAGGACACAAAGACGTTAGCGATTATTACACCGACAACGGCAATCTTCAAGAACTCGTTGACCGTTCAGGTAATGGTTATGTATTCATGAGCCGTTATTCTTTCTGGGAGACTCAGCCTAAATTGTTATCGGAGTATTGCCCGTTTAAGTCTTTGAGTCCGAATGAAAAAGCAATCGCACTTGCTGAAGTCAAGAAGTTCATACATAAACTGCAAACGTTCATTGATGATGATGACATGATTCAGATTCTCGATGCCCTGAAAGAATATTACCCCTCTGACAAGATAAAAAAAATCGCAGAAGGCATGAGTCAAGAAGAATTGATGATGATGATGCGCGATGATTTTCTTGAAGGAAAACACATTTTCTTTCATGGAACGGTTAAAGGCGGCTCATACTATGAATATCAACCAGCAGGCTATTGGGCGCGACTTACTGATGCAAGTATGCAGAGTGAAGTATCAGCACACTTCAATCACTCAAAATCAAACAAAGATATTTTCAATCTCACAACGATGATTCGACACATGCACACTCGAAAATCCATGCCTGAATTCAACTCAAAAAGTCTTTGTTTGTTACAGAACGGTGTTTTTGACTTTAACACAGGCGAATTGAGACAGCCTAAACCAGATGATTATCTGACTTGGCAGGTTGGATATGCCTATGACGAAAACGCCACATGCCCCTTGTTCGATAAATTTCTTGCTGAATGTGCAAATAATGAGCCGTCAAGAATTGACTTTTTGAATGACATGCTCGGTTATATCCCTTTTGAGAATAACAGACTGGAACGGATTTTCTTTTTAATCGGTGAAGGCAACAATGGCAAATCTACATTCCTTCATGTTCTGGAACACCTGATACGAAATACGAATAAACAAGAGAATTCGCAGAGTGTTACTCACATTCAGCCGTCAATGTTCGACAAACCCACAGAGTTAATGCAACTGGAAGGCTCAATCATAAACATTGCTTATGATATAAGCCCGAATCTCAAAGGCTGTGAGTCTCATTTGAAGTCAGTTGCAAGCGGTGATGTTGTCAGCGGAAATCATAAGTTCTGTGATACTGTCAATTTTCGCCCACGCTGCAAGCTAATATTTTCAAGTAACCATATGATAAAGGTGAATGATGACTCTTTAGGTATGCGCAGAAAGCTCATGTTCTGCAAATTTGAGAATAACTTCACAGGCCATGAAGATACTCATTTAGAAGAAAAACTCATTGCCGAATTGCCCGGCATTTTCAACAAAATGTTCAGAGCATACAAAGCACTCCTTGAACGTGAAAAAGAACTCAGACGTAATGCAATCAGAGCTTGCTGTGATAACGACGAACTTATGACTGAGTTTAATCAGATTGCGAATCCTGTGGCGGCGTTCTGGAGCGAACACAAAGATAATTATCTGCGTCAAGGCGAAATCAAGAAGTCAAAGATATTTGATGACTTCAAAGCATTCTGTGAGCGTAACGGAAGATTCGCAGGTGATGAGCGTCAATTTCACAAAAAATTTAAGAGAGTTGCCAGTGATGACGGTATAACCATTCAGGACACACGACACAGGGAAAACGGTGTGCAACCTTCTTATTGCCACTTCAACGGACTTACTACAACCGAGACAACAGCACATAAGAATATTACCCTTGATGATGTCCTTAATGATACAAATTTGGAGGTTGATGTATGAAACTGACTGCTGAAAATTTCTTGAATCTGCTCAGTGATAGAGGCGTAAGATACAGCATTCAGGCTAATGATATATGCCTCATTCATGACGATTCGGAACTGATAAAAAAAATCTATGCTCTGATTGACAGTAAACCAGAATTTAAAGCCGCCGTGATTCAACACATTAACATTCAGCATGGGTTAAGCCTGAAAGAATTTATGACTGATGCAGAAGGTGCTGGTGTTCACATTGAGCTTGTTGATACATTCACACTCACATTCAGAGGCGGTAAAGATACAGCTCAGAAAAGAATTGCAGGTATCCTTGAACGAAATAGACGCCTGAAAGCAGTCGTGATTCTTTCACTTGCCGCTAAGAACATTGACTTTCTAGACGTGATTCAAGAATGCGCTTGTAGACGTTGGAGTGATGGATACACCGACTCTTTGCTCATGGCTGTTTTGTGCAATCTCACACGCACAGGTGAGACTATAGAGCGTGATGCAGACGGCCAGATTATCCTAAAACCCAAAACTGACTGGAACGCGGAAATCTCTCACCTTTCAGACTAATCACTTCACGGGTTTGTTCGCAGCAAGCCCGTTTTCTTTACCTCGTTTTAAGTGCTGTGCAAATGACACGATTTTAATCTGCACACCTTTAAACCAGTCATAGCAACGCTTTTCATTGCCTGTGCGAATGATTGTGCAAATCTGTGCAAATGACACGATTTTAATCTGCACACCTTTAAACCAGTCATAGCAACGCTTTTCATTGCCTGTGCGGATTGTGCAAATCAAAATTGCAAACTATACGCGTATTTTTTTTCTTCACTCTATCTTCTCTCTCAAACAAAAAAATACCGTTCATATGTATGTGATTCTGATACTATTTATTTTTTCTCGCGCGTATTGTTTAAAAATTAATCTGCACAACCCGCACACCTTACGTAAAATCAGTTCCTACATACGTTTTACCCGTGCAAATCAAAACAATTTAATCTGCACAGCATTTGCACACCTTGCACAGATACAAAGATAATTTGTATATTTCACGCATTCACACACACACATGAACGTGTGTAAGCACGTAATGTATCCAATATCACAAATCACTATTATCTGACTGATAGCAGCGTGCAGAAGACCAAATACTGACCGATTAACCGTGTGAAGCAGCCTGTTATATTCCTGATAGTAGGGGGATTGAACCGTTAAAGCCCCGATTACCCGATGAAGATAACCTATTAACGGCCTGTTACTCGTTGCTGAACCTTTCAAAGGTAATTCTTAACCAGTCGAAATAGAATGTGCGCGGTGAAGTTATCCTGCGTGCATTTTTGCTATTGGAGTGAAACACTTCGGCCTAGATAGACGCGTCAGGACGGTGCGGAAGTGATAACAGGATTAATCACCTTGCCACGTGAATTTAAACGCGTCCTGAGCCTTCTATTTAGGTGCTCATGAATACTTGCTATCACTGAGTTTATGAGTTATGAACAGTGAAACATGGCCTAAATGAGCCTCAATGAAGGGGATATAACGCATATTATGATGAAGTATTGAAAATCTGAATAGCTGAAATGTCCTAGACCATGAATATACTAATCTGTAAAAGGCAAGTATAGTATGAATTGAATTTAACATATTTCGTATAATACTAGTTTACCGAAATATAGAATACTACGCTAGGCAACATATTACGCTAATGATTATAGGGAGAGATAATATACTTCATAGCATACAAAATCTTAATGCTTGAAATATTAATATGTGATGTGTATAATGTATTCACTGGTTAAGGAATAAGGAAGAAAGGAGTAATAGATAGCAATGAAAGATATAGTAAAAGTATCAGACATTTCAAACACATCAAGTATTCAATCAAGTATCACCCCAGAGCATTTGATAAGTAGTTTCTTTTCATATCTGGATTGTTCAGAGCAAACGACACGGACATATAGATACGGCATCAAGCAGTTCATGAAGTATCTAGCTGTGGAGAACATCAGCCGACCAACGCGTGAAACGATACTAGCCTATAAGAAAGAATTGACAGGCAGAGGATTAAAGCCTGCAACGGTTGCGCTGTATTTAAGTTCGATACGTAGGTTATTTTCATGGAGTTCAGCCGAAGGCCTTTATCCGAACATCACGGACGGCATCAAGTCGCCGAAACAGCAGGCCGGACACAAGAGAGATTATCTCTCCGGTAGTCAGATACAGGCCATGTTGAAGAAGACGCAGAGCAAGCGAGATTATTCAATGCTATTGTTGATAACCACCTGTGGATTGCGAACGATAGAGATTTGCAGGGCGAATGTTGAAGATATTCGGACACTCGGAGATACGACAGTGCTTTATGTTCAGGGCAAAGGCCGGAGTGATAAGACCGAATTCGTGAAGTTATCTGAACCGGTAGTGACGGTGATACGAGAAT
>JAFPWQ010000228.1 GCA_017394925.1 Synergistaceae bacterium | reverse complement strand
GATGTGAATCAAGAGCCGCGATGAATATTCCAACTTCGGGATGATCTTTGCGGATGCGTTCGATTCCTTCAGGTGCACCGATAAGACACACAAGCGAAATTTTTTTGCCGCCGCGTTTCTTGATGAGTGAAATTGCCGCCGATGATGATCCTCCTGTCGCAAGCATTGGGTCAAGAACAAAAATCTCTCTTTCTTCGATGTCGAACGGAAGCTTGCAGTAATATTCGACAGGTTCAAGTGTCGTGGGGTCTCTGTAGAGTCCAATATGACCTACCTTTGCGTTTGGCACAAGCTGTAATATTCCGTCAACCATGCCCAGGCCTGCGCGTAACACAGGAACGATTGCGAGTTTTCTTCCTTCGAGTGTACGCCCGATTGTCTTCGCTATGGGAGTCTGAATCTCAACTTCATGTAACGGAAGATTACGCGTTATCTCGTAGACCATTAAGCCGGCGATCTCCTGTAACAATTCCCTGAACTGCTTTGAGCTTGTGTTCACATCACGGATTATGCTGACTTTGTGCTGCACTAACGGATGATTGAAGATTACTACTTTTCCTCCGCCCTGATGAACAACCGATAATGTTGCTTTCTCTGCACTCGCTATCTTGTTCAGCCTTCGGAGATGCCTTCCGCCCTGAAACTCTGTATCAAGCCATGTGCTTAATATCTCCGAGACATTTTCGGGATCGATTATATTTCCTCCGAGCGTGATAACGTTGATGTCATTGTGAGCTTTGGCCATTCTCGCACTCTCAGTATCATGGCAGGCAACTGCGCGTATACCTGGTATTTTGTTTGCGGCGATTGAGATTCCGAATCCTGTTCCGCACATTAAAATACCGGCGTTTGCTTCCTGATCAAGAATCATTCCTGCAACTTTGAAAGCAGCGTCGGTATAATCATCGTCCTTGTCATATTCATAGGCTCCCATGTCAACAAATTCAATCTGTCGGCCCTTGAGGAAATTTACAACTGCGTCTTTGAGTCTGAAACCGGCATGATCGCATCCAATTGCAATTTTCATTGTGTGAATGAGTCTCCTTTGTGAAAAATAAAATTGCGTATATTATAACAACAGTGCGAATTAAAAAATTATTTTTGCATGGGAGTTTTTAATTTGGCAGCTAAAGACATTACAGAGAAAACGCTTTTAGGATTCAATGATGTATTTGCTGATGTAGTGAATGCATTCTTTGCTCTCTCAGGAATCAACCGGAGAATAAAGCCCGATGAACTTGAAGATATACGCGCATGGTCAATGTATAAGGCCGAAGATAAACTGCGTGAACAGGAACGTTATGTAGTCAAGCTATGGAAATCAGAAGGGGCAGTGATAAGTCTCATAGGTCTTGAGAATCAAAGCGATGTTGATTCAGATATGGCACTTCGTATATTTGGGTATGAAGGAGCAGATTACAGAGGGCAGTTATCACGTAAGGGAACGAAGCCTTATTTTGTTATGACGGTTGTGTTATATTACGGGACAGATAAACGCTGGAATGCTCCCAGAAATTTATTTGAGCGTCTTAATGTTCCCGAAGAATTTCGTCCGTTCGTGAATGATATTCATGTTAATGTTATCGAACTTGCATGGCTCACTGATGAACAGGCTGAAATATTCACCGGCGATTTCAGAATTGTAGTTGATTATCTTCGTCAGTCCCGTAAAGGCGATGATTATTTACCAACAGAGGCAGAGATAAAACACGTTGATGAAATTCTGAAACTTATGCGTGTTATGACGGGCGACAGAAGATTTGAGAATGTGCGTAATAATGCACCGATTAAGGAAGGAGAGAGGATAATGGTAAAAAGTTTTCTTGAGATTGCGGAGAAAAAAGGAATCGCAAAGGGGAAGGCTGATGCATTAAGAGAAGTCATGCAGCGTCTTATTGCAAAAGGTATGACTGAAGAAGAAGCAGCAGCTATCACGGATATATCTTCGTATGAAAAAATGGAGCCGGTCTCATGAAGATGAAAGATATTATTGATATTGTGGAGAAGAAGGGCGTTGAAATGGGCAGAGAAGAGGCTTTAAGAGAAGTTCTAAAGCGTCTTATAGCCAGAGGAATGCCCCCGGGTGAAGCACTAGCTATTGTAGATTTACCTGAAGAAAACAAAACGTAGTGCAAAAATTTTCACAGGGTGATAATATATTTTGCGCTTACACTCAAAGCTACGAACATTGCTATCTGGATTGGCTTTGTTCCTGGCTCTGAAGTATATACACAGGAGGTTAATTCATTCATGATCCAGAAGGAAAAGAAACAGGCAGTAATCGCAGAGTTCAAGACTCATGAGAACGACACAGGTTCACCAGAAGTTCAGGTTGCAGTACTCACCGAACGCATTCGCGAACTCACAGAGCATTTAAAGGTCCACAAGAAAGATTTTCATTCAAGACGCGGACTTCTCAAAATGGTAGGTTCACGCAGAAGATTATTGCGTTATCTCATGAACAAGGACTTCAACAGATACCGTTCATTAATCGAGAGACTTGGCTTAAGACATTAGGAGGCAATTCATACAATGGCGAAGAAAGATATTCATCCTGAGTACCAGGAATGCAAAGTTACATGTGCATGCGGAAATACATTCATGACACGTTCAACTCTGAAAGAAATCCGCGTAGGTGTCTGCTCGGCATGTCATCCGTTCTATTCGGGCAAGAAGGGCAGAGTTCTCACTGAGGCAGGCCGTCTTGAGAAGTTCCAGCAGAAATACAAAGGCATCAATTACGGCCAGAAGACAGAAGTATAATTCCATTGCTCATTTACGGGGGCTGAAATGCTCCCTTTTTTATTATGCACGTAATCTTATTATCATACACACATGAACCCGATGCTCTTGTTGCTGCTGCTGCTCGTATATGCTACCGTGATGTAACTGCGTCTGAACTTTTGCAGAATGAAGAAGAGAATCTATCACGTAAATTAATCGCTGAGTTATTCAGAAGCGGACATACGTCTACGTTTGAACATGTGAGTTTTACTTTCGGCATTGACGGGTTAAGCAGGGTTGCATCACATCAGTTAGTGAGACACAGATTAGCGAGTTTCAGCCAGCAGAGTCAGCGTTACGTGAAAATGAATTATGACCCCGAAGCCGTAATCATTCCGCCGTCAATCGAATCAAAGCCCGAAGCGTTAAGAGTGTTTCAGGAGTCAGCAAGAGCATCGCAGGAAGCATACGTAAAATTAATTGAACTGGGAATAACGAAAGAGGACGCGAGATTCATTTTGCCGCATGGACATTCAACAAGACTGGTCATGACCATGAACGCAAGAGAGCTGCATCATTTCTTCAGGTTAAGACTATGCAGAAGGGCTCAATGGGAAATTCACGAACTCGCAAGAAAAATGCTAATCTTATGCAGAGATAAAGCACCAGTGTTATTTGAGAAGGCCGGACCGTTATGTATATTCGGAAGATGTGAAGAGGCGCGTACATGCGGAAAGCCTTATAGAAATATGGAGGAATTATTGCTTGATTAAGAGACTGAATATGTTATTGATTACTGCATTGAATCTTTTCGGACTTCACGCTGAAGATAAAGATGATGAAGATTCACGGAAAATTCCCGTCGGAGGTCAGGCAGTAATTGAAGGGGTATTAATGAAGGGCAAAGATTTATGGGGGCTTGCAGTCCGGAGACCTTCGGGAGATATATTTCATGAGACATGGCCGAATTCATCACGAACAAAGAGATTGCCGTATAAATTTCCGTTCATACGCGGAGTAGTCATCATGTGCGAAATGCTTGCAACAGGATTTAAGGCATTATCACGTTCTGCAGAAGTTGCGCTTGAAGAGACACAGGAAGAATTAACGTTCAAAGATATATTGCTTTCAGTTTTGATTGCTGTTCTTGCTGTCGGAGGATTATTTATCGCACTGCCCTTATGGATCGCAGGAAGGCTTTCTGATATTCCTCTTTACGTGAATATAATAGAAGGCATAACACGCGCAGTAATATTTATCGGGTATGTTGCGATTATAGGACTGTGGCCGGACATAAAGCAGGTCTTCAGGTATCACGGAGCAGAACACAAAACGATAAATGCATTTGAACATGGCCTGAATATGACTCCTGAAAATATAATGACGTGTTCAAGAATTCATCCCAGATGCGGAACTTCGTTTTTACTGATTGCCGTTATCGTGAGCATAATAATTTTTTCGCCGGTAAAAACTTTAATTGCCGGTGAGAGTTTTATTTTGCAGGTACTCGCCAGAATAATATTAATCCCGGTTGTTATCGGCATATCCTACGAGATAATCAGACTTGCATCTAATTCCGGGAAATTCGGATTATGCATTATTGCTCCGTTCTTAACACTTCAGTATTTGACGACAAGAGAGCCGGATATAAATCAATGTGAAGTTGCATTAGAATCACTCAATGCGGCACTAAACGGAGGACTCAATCAGGCATGAACATAGAATCAAAATTACAGGCAATCAGGCAGTAACATAACTAGGCAGAATTATCACGAGCATGAATCAAAGCTGCAGGCAATTAGCAGATATACAAGTATGAGCATAAAAACAAGACTGCAGACAATAGAGCAGGAATACAACGAGGCAGTGAAGAAATTATCACGAGCATAAAATCAAAACCGCAGACAATATAACGAGGCAATGAATACACACGGAGGGCTTAACCAGTGAACATAGAACCAAAGTTACAGGCAATAGAGCAGGAATATAATGATGTCGGGAAGAAACTTGAAGACCCCGAAATAATTTCAAATCCTAAGGAACTTCAGATACTCGGCAAGAAACGCGCACAGCTTGAACCCGTAGTGATAAAGTATCAGGAATACAAAGACGCATTGAGGGCAGTCGCCGAAGCCAAAGAGTTAATCAAATCGGGAGATTCTGAGCTTGAAGAATTAGCGCGTGAAGAACTTGCGACACTTGAACCCAGAATTGAAAGTTTCACGCACGATTTAACATTATTGCTCCTGCCTCAGGACCCGAATGATGACAAGAGCGTTATAGTTGAGATTCGCGCGGGCACAGGGGGAGATGAGGCTACACTCTTTGCGGCTGATTTGTTCAGAATGTATACGAGATTCTGTGAACGTCAGCGATGGAAGATTGAAGTTATCGACAGTTCAACGAACACTGCGGGCATTGGAGGCTACAAGGAGATAGTCTTCAGGATTGATTCGCGCGGAGCATACAGCAAAATGAAATATGAATCGGGTGTACACAGAGTGCAGAGAGTCCCGGTAACAGAAGCAAGCGGACGAATTCACACATCGGCGGCAACAGTTGCAGTTCTGCCCGAAGCAGATGACGTTGAAGTCGAGATACGCCCCGAAGACCTGAAGATTGATACGTATCGTTCAAGCGGTGCAGGAGGTCAGCACGTCAACATGACAGACTCAGCCGTACGCATTACGCATTTGCCGACGGGAATAGTCGTAACGTGTCAGGACGAACGAAGCCAGATAAAGAATAAAGCTCGTGCAATGTCATATCTCAAGACGAAATTATTCGACCTTGAACAGCAGAAGCAGAACTCAGAGCAGGCAAGTGAAAGACGCGGCATGATTGGCTCAGGAGACCGAAGCGAAAGAATACGCACATATAATTTTCCGCAGAACAGAATCACGGATCACAGAATCAATTTAACTCTCTATAAGCTCGAAGCATATTTAGACGGCGATTTATACGAGATGATTGATGCTATGTTACTTGCCGAACAGACACAAAAACTTCAGGACCTTGAAGGTTAGAGATTATATTCAACGCCTTGAACAT
>JAFPWQ010000227.1 GCA_017394925.1 Synergistaceae bacterium | reverse complement strand
TACTCAACTGTTCAACTCTGGATTACTCGCATATCCCTCTTGAGCTTGGCGATTCACGAATCATAATCACGAATTCAAATGTGCCTCATTCACTCGTAGGTTCAGAATATAATCTCAGACGTGAACAATGCGAGGCAGCACTCAATGACATCCGCAAAGTGAAAGATATATCCTGCCTGTGTGATTTAAGTCCCGATGAATTCATGAAAGTATCACATGCCATAAAAGACCCGGTAACGCTGAAACGTGCGCGTCATGCAGTCTATGAGAACGCAAGAGCATTGAAGGCAGCCGAAGCATTAAGGGCCGGAGATTTGATTACGTTCGGAAAGCTCATGAATGATTCGCATGTGTCTTTGCGTGATGATTATCAGGTTACTGTACCTGAAATTGATACGCTCGTTAATCTCGAATGGAAAGCAAAAGGCGTTCTTGGTTCACGCATGACCGGCGGAGGTTTTGGAGGCTGTACTGTCAGTATCGTGAAGAATGACGCAATAGATTCGTTTATTCATGATGTCGGCTCTGAATACACACGCTTAACCGGAAGGACTGCGAGCTTCTATACTGTTGATACGTCAGACGGTGCCGGAAGAATATAGACTGCAAACGGGAGACGTAAGAGCCTCCCGCGAATTTTATTTAGCCGTCATATTTCCAGAGACCTATTGCAGGTTTTCCCACAAAGTAAATCTCTTCTCCGTCATCAAGAACATTCCAGCCTTCTTTGAGTTTGAACGGGTCATAACGTTTCGTAATCTCGTCATAATCCGCCCAGTTATAACCAACGCTTTCAATTTCTTCACGGCTCATTAATTCAGGTTTCGTAGCGTAAGTTATCGTGAATCTTCCTTCGCTTGACCCCTGCATTAAATGTGCGGCACTCATTAATTTTCCCTCAAATGCTCCCTTTCTGTATAAATCCAGAACGTAAGGTGTGCCTTTATAGCCGTATTTGCGGGTCATAGCGTCCATTTCGTCATTTTCACCGAAAGCGCGTATTCCAGGACCAAGTACGATTAACTCTCCGCCGTCATCAACTATCATTCTTGTACGGTAAACGCCTTTATTGCCTACCCATGTAGTTTTAAGTTCTGTAGGCTCAAGATACGTTACAACCTTCTTTGCGCGTCTGTCCAGATGAATGATATTCAGCTTCTGTGATAACTCTGCGGCATTCTCGAAAGGCTTCCTTGACTGACCGATATATATTCCCCTTAATGTTACGTCTTCACCTTCTGCCGTTGTAACTGTCTGAATGTAAACGAGAGGAATCTTGCCGTCAATGAAATGCTGCTGTGCATAGTCATATGCTTTTCGTGCAGGGCTGTCCCGTTCACCGAGTGCCTTTTCGAGTCCGCATATCGCACTGAGCATGTGAGACTTGTTTATCATCTCGCGGCCTCCTGTACCCACAAAGATATTCTTTGAGTAATTCGCCATTCCGACAACTTCATGAGGCACTACCTGACCGACTGAGAGAATCAAATCATAACCGCCGTCAACAAGCAGATGATTCACTTCAACGTCAATCTGTTCAGGGAATAATCCGCCGCTTATCTCCGCGCATACTTCAGCAGGAACATAACCGAGTCTTACTGTGTCAGTCTGCCAGTGATGAATTATGATTC
Organism: Synergistaceae bacterium; assembly: GCA_017394925.1. Taxonomy (GTDB): domain Bacteria; phylum Synergistota; class Synergistia; order Synergistales; family Aminobacteriaceae; genus JAFUXM01. The sequence continues at coordinate 4,761 of JAFPWQ010000227.1, read as the reverse complement.
TTTCACGCGGAATCACATCACCGAAGAACATGTTTAGCTCTTCTTCACTCATTGGCATGTGCGTACCCAGTGCAGGCATTACGTCAACATGAACGCCGTTCAGCTTTTTGTACAATATCTGCGTGATTATTCCTGCGTATGAATAGCATCGTGTGTAGTCAGGGGGAATGATTAAAACTTTTTTGAGGCTGCTGTACTGTGCGAGCAATTCATCAAGCATACCTTCAAGCTGTCCGCGTGATACTCCGTTCTGTTCTTCCGTGAGAAATAATTCTTTCATGTTTCAGCCTCCGATTATATCCGCAACTATTCGGCGGTAACCTTCAACCATGATTCCAATATCAAGACCAACGGCGGCACTGTCTACTCCCATTGAGAAATATTCATTTGCTTTTGCGGCATTATCGCAGTAAATCATCACGAACTTCCCATGTGAATGGCACGCATCAATAATTTTCCGAATGGCCGATAAAAATTCCGGCTTCGTGAATTGTCCTGATATGCCCATCGCTGTAGACAGGTCATAAGGCCCGATGAATATTCCTGCAACACCTTCAACTGCAACAACATGCTCTATGTCATTGAGGCATTCAACAGTTTCGCATTGAGGGATTAAGAGTGTATCTTCATTTGAGATTCTGAACCAGTCCTCAAGAGTTCCGCCCATGTCGAATGCAAAGCCGTTAGCCCTCTGACCTGCAACTCCTCTTTCACCAACCGGCGAATATTTTCCGTACTTCACGATTTCTTTCACGTCATCAACCGTCTTGACCTGCGGAATGATTAGCCCCTTTGCGCCGACATCAAGAAGTTTCAGAATTGCGGCCCGTGATATTTCCTTCACTCTTGCGAGGGGAGTTAATCCGCGTCTCTCAGCAGCACATACATATTCACTGACACTCTCAGCCTCAAACGGTCCGTGTTCTGTGTCAATGACTGCGTAATCAAGACCGGTTAAGCCCATACTCTCAATTACGGCAGTACTTCCGCATTCAAAGAATGTTCCGATAGTTTTTTCCCTGCGATTTAATTTTTCTTTCAGCTTATTCTTCATGATTTTTTCACCTTAAAGCAAAGAGTGCTGTATCCTGATGATAAATACACTTTTGCTATCATTATTCTTCATTAAAACAAGAGTCGTGTATTCTTTCACCTGAGCATATATTTGTGATGACAGATACACTTCTGCTCCTCGTTAAAGCAAATCTGTATTCTTTTCACGTGAACATATACTCATGCTCTCATTATTCTTAGTTAAAGCAAAGAGGGCCGAAATGATTCCGACCCTCCCGTTTTCATTTCATGATTGTGAGATTACATCAGTCCCGGTAAATATGCCTGGAACTGTGCAAGTATGCATGTGAATATCAGAATCGTAACGCCTGCAACGAAGCCGCCGATTGTCCAGCCTCTTATCGTGTCAGTAACGCTGATATGGAAGAATCTCGAAATTGCCCAGAAGCCTGAGTCATTCGGAAGTGAAAGACCGATACCGCCTGCACATACTGCGATCGCGCATAAAATCGGTGATACTCCTGAATTCGCCGCCGCATTGGCCATGATTGCCGCTGTTGTCGTGAGTGCAACCGTCGTTGAACCCTGAGCACATCTGAGTACCTGAGCGATTGTGAAGCAGAGTACGAGAATCGGAATATTGAAGTTCCCGAAGTAATCCGTGATGAATGTCGCAATTCCTGATGCCTGAAGTATTCCGCCGTATGCACCGCCTGCACCAGTGATGAGAAGAATCAAGCCCACTTTGTCCGCTCCGTCTGACATGATTTCCGTAACTGAACGCTGTAAGTAGGGCATTGATACGAATGCTCCGTAGAGAACGCCTATAGTCATGGCCACGTTCTTTGAGCCTAAGAACGAAATAACATCAAGCAGTGTACCCTTCGGAAGGAACATAGCACCGAATGACCCGAAGAGTATCAACAGAATCGGCACTAAGAGAATCGACATTGCGAGTCCGCCGCTCATTTTGGGCTTTTCTGTTTTTGCTTCTTCTGCTGCTGCTGTAAGTTCTGCATCCATGTCTGAGAAGTCCCATGTCTTTCCGGCTTTCTGATCCTGCCTGTTAAGGAAACTTCCGAACATGATACCGCCTACGAGCATTCCGACAAACGCAGAGATTAACGCATAGAAGAAGAATATGCCTACATCAATTCCCATTGCCTCGATGACTGCAAGAGGCGATGCTGTCGGGATAACAAGCGCAAACGTACATGTCGTAGCGATTGAGATTGCGCAGGCGTATGCGGTCATTGAGTAGCCTGTTCTCTTTGAAAGAACACGTAACATCGGAGCGAACATGATATAGACGACATCACCGAAAACAGGAATTCCCGTAATGAAACCTGAGACTGCTACAGCATAATGTGATTTCGCATCTCCGACTTTCTTTAAGATTCCGGTCGCTATGTTGTCGATACCGCCGGACTCATACATGAACATTCCGAGCATGACTCCGAGACCCGTAACTATGCCTATGCCGCCAAGTGTTGACCCGAATTTGTTCGTTACAACGTCAGCTACTTCTTTAAGAGGCATCTGACATGCAATACCAGTTCCGAATGCTGTAACAAGAAGAGCAACAAATGCGTTCAGTTTGAGCTTGATGATACAGAAAAGGAGAACTGCTATTGAGATAAGAAATATTGCCATTAACAAAGCGTACTCTCTCCCTTCAGAGAAAAAATTTTGTGAAAATAAAAATGGAGTGATTAAATTATAAAGAAATTTCACGTTAAAACAAGTGAGCTTTCTTTGTAACTTGAAGTGATATATGCAATAATATTTTCATTCCACAAGTCAAAAAAAAATTTTGCTAGTCAGGGGGTAAAAAAGTAAATGGAACTTACCAGCCAGAAACTACGAAAGATTGCGCCTGAACTTGACCCGTTAAGAATCGGAACGGGCTGGAAACCTGAAGACTTAAGCAAGCCTCAGGTCATCATCGAGAGTACAGCAGGAGACAGTCATCCGGGAAGCGGTCATCTCATGAAACTTGTTGAGGCCGCACGAAAGGGAATAGCTGACGCAGGCGGATATGGTGCGCGTTACTTCTGCACTGACATCTGCGACGGTGAATCACAGGGTCATGACGGAATCAATTTCAGTCTCGCGAGCCGTGAAATGATCGCCAACATGATTGAGATTCACGCGAACGCAACACCGTTTGACGCAGGAGTATTCATTGCAAGCTGTGATAAAGGTATGCCGGGAAATTTAATGGGCATGGCACGCGTAAACATTCCTTCCGTAATGGTAACAGGAGGAACAATGAGCGCAGGCCCGGATTTACTTACGCTCGAACAGCTCGGAATGTATTCGGCGAAATTTGAACGCGGAGAAATTGACGAGGCAAAACTGAACTGGGCAAAACATAATGCATGTCCTTCATGCGGAGCGTGTTCATTCATTGGGACAGCATCAACCATGCAGATAATGGCCGAAGCACTTGGTCTCACGCTTCCCGGAAGTGCATTGCTCCCTGCAACAAGCCCGGACCTGATTGATTACGCATACAACGCAGGCAAACGGGCGGTTGAACTTGCGTATTCAGGACTTAAACCTACGGACATTGTTACGATGGACAGCCTCGAAAACGCAATCATGGTTCATGCGGCAATATCAGGAAGTACGAATTGCCTTCTTCATCTTCCTGCGATAGCTCACGAATACGGACTCACAATTACGGGAGATACTTTTGACCGTCTGCACAGAGGAGCACATTATCTTCTTGATTTGCGTCCTGCTGGTAAATGGCCTGCAGAATTCTTCTATTATGCCGGCGGTGTACCTGCAATCATGGAAGAGATTAAATCAGTCCTTCACCTTGATGTTATGACCGTAACAGGGAAGACGCTCGGAGAGAATCTTGCGGAACTCAAAGCGAATGGATTCTACGAGAGATGTCAGAAATGGCTTGACGAAGCGAACAAGAAATACGGAATCAATATCACGAAGGAAGATATTATACGTCCATACGATAAGGCAATCGGCACTGAAGGAAGCATAGCAATACTCAAAGGCAATCTTGCACCCGAAGGCGCGGTGATTAAGCACACGGCATGTCCGAAGGAAATGTACAAGGCCGTCTTGAATGCGAGACCGTTCGACAGTGAAGAAGAATGCATTGACGCAGTACTTCATCACAGAGTCCAGAAGGGCGATGCTGTTTTCATTCGTTACGAAGGCCCGAAAGGATCAGGAATGCCGGAGATGTTCTACACGTCAGAGGCAATAAGCTCTGATAAGGAACTCGGAAAGGCAATCGCGTTAATCACAGACGGAAGATTTTCGGGTGCATCAACAGGACCTGTTATCGGACATTGCAGCCCTGAAGCCGCAGCAGGAGGACCCATTGCACTTGTCGAAGAAGGCGACATAATAGAGCTTGATGTGTTTGCGAGAAAATTAAATATCATCGGAGTGAAAGGTGAACGCAAAACGCCTGAAGAGATTGACGGGATATTAGCCGAACGCAAAAAGAACTGGAAGCCTCACGCTAGGAAATATAAGAAGGGAGTATTAAGACTCTTCAATGATTTAGCCGCAAGTCCTATGAAGGGCGCATATCTCGAATACGATTAGCAGTGTGTAAATATATCTCCTCTGTCATTAACGGCAGGGGAGATTTTTTTGCAGGAGATTCCGCAGTACTTGCATTCGATATGATAATGTATTAGAATACTAGACACTTTCAAAAGCCAAAAGGAGGGAAAAATTTAGATGAAAAATTTTGAACAGTTAATT
>JAFPWQ010000226.1 GCA_017394925.1 Synergistaceae bacterium | reverse complement strand
CATTTGAGCCTTTGGAGATGTACGCGTCAACCTGGTCGTTCTGTGTGGGCTGCCTGTTCTGTGAGTCAACGATCTCAAGCTCTCTGCCCTGCTTCTCCATCTCTGCACGCATTGCATTACGTACACCGGTCATGAATGTATCATCGAACTTGTAGATACATGCTCCGACAAGTGCGTCCGTGTCTGCGAACGCCGCGAATGATGCGACTGCTACAACTGAAACTGCTAAAAGTACTGCGAATTTCTTCATGGTAAATACAATACCTCCTGAAAAATTATTTATCTTCCAACGCGCTTGTATTTCACGCGAGGGATTCCCTTATTCATGAATGATATTGCTAATATAAAATATAAATCTGGTATCTGGATTTGTGATTATTATAAAATAATTTTCTGAAAAAAGAATTGCGTAACTTATGAAAAATTTTTCGGGCTTATGCTCAGTTTGCATTGAAAGATTTAAACGGCTATAATGCGAATCAATTCACACACATTAATTTATGTATGCTTATTCATTTTTTCTCACTGGAGGAATCAAAATCATGGCCAAGTTCAAATGCCTTGAATGCAAAAAAGAATTTGAAATTGAAGACTCTTCATCATCAAGACGATGCCCCGAATGCATGAGCCGTTATCTTGAATTAATTTCAGGAGAGATTCCGCGCGGCAAATCGTGGAGTGCTAAAAGTTATTCGGCAAGGTAGAGAATAATGGCTGACGATATTAATTTCTTAAGCGTACAGAACATAGCCGAAGCGACAAAGAAAAAAGAACCTGCTGCACCAGTTCCCGAAGAGACTCCGAAAAATGATACGCCCGAATTCCTTGCAATTAAATCAACGTTCATTCCGAGCAGGGGCAATATCGGCGGAGCATTCTGCAATATCCTTGAAGGCAAAACAGGACGCACAGTGTTTCAGGTTTTCTGGCTTGCTAGTCCGTATGCTGAAGGTGTACTGCTTGACCCTGCAAAGGACTGGCGAAATTTCGTTAAACGTTTTCCGCAGTTAGGACCTCTCGATAAAAATATTGCCGAAAAATTTCAGGAACAATTGAAGTCTATACTCACTATTGAAGAGAAGAAAAAGCTGTACGAGAATTACACGAAGGTAAAAGTGAAACAGCTTGAGAGTATCATACGAAGGTCATTCGAGCAGGTCTCTCAGTGTGTGTTCAGTGCACAGACTGACGTAGAACTAATTGCACGTCCTGAGCTTGAACGCGCAAAAGTGATTAAGCCTCTTCCGCCTTCACCCGCAGAACTCGCAAGACAAAAAGCTGAACAGGAAGAACGTGAACGACAAGAGCAGGAAGAACGCGATAAACAGGAAGCCTCGAAGGACGGAGTTTTTGAAGGTACTATCATAATGTGTCAGCCCGTTTTAGATCCTGTGAAGGGAAAAGCTACGTCTGAGATCGTGCCCGGTGATATTGTCGGCGTTGTCATTGAGGGTGAAGGTACAAGCGCGCTCGTGAAAAAATATCTCGATGAAAATAAAATTGAGCCGTTATTCCCCGTTGAAGAAATTAAAGAGACCGCCGGAAAAAAATTCTTTTACGTGAAAATCAGCGATGAGATTCGCGGAGTTCTTACGATAACGAAAGACATCAAGATAAAGATAAAAGAATCAGAAGTTACAGTGAAACAGAGACGTGAAAATTCTTCGTTCATGGGAGATGTGATTTTCTTCGGTATGCTTGGAGTTGCCGCAATAGGATTAATATTCGTTATACGATATTTCTTCCTTTAACATTTGACATTCATAATCACATAATAAAACCCTCCTGCAAAAACACGGGAGGGCTTTTTATTTTGAATGTGAGAGTGTGAATTACTCTTCTTCTTCGTCTTCTTTCTTGTGAGCCGCGATAACCTTCTTCGCAATGTCGCCGGGTACTTCTTCATAATGCGAGTATTCCATTGAGAATGTGCCTTCACCTGATGTCATTGAACGCAGAATAATCGCATATCTGAACATTTCAGCAAGCGGACACTGAGCCTTCACGACCTGTAACTTTCCGTGTCCTTCCATTCCCATGATACGCCCGCGTCTTGAATTGAAATCTCCCATGACATCACCCATGAATCTCTCAGGCACTGTTACCTCAACGTCCATAACAGGCTCAAGCAATACGGGATTCGCATCCATTATGCCTTTTCTGAATGATAATCTTGTTGCGAGTTTAAACGACATTTCTGAGCTGTCGACATCATGATATGAACCGTAATACAATTCTGCGCTGAAATCGACAACCGGGAATCCTGCAAGAGGACCAGAGGCCATATACTCGTTCAGTCCTTTTTCGACCGCAGGAATAAAGTTACGGGGTACTGCTCCGCCTACAACGCTGTCAATGAACTTGAAGCCCTCGCCGCGTTCCAATGGACGATAACGAATATACACATCTCCATACTGGCCATGACCGCCCGACTGCTTTTTGTGCTTACCCTGAGCCTCTGACATTTTGCGTATAGTCTCACGATACGGAACTTGAGGTGTCTTTGTGTCGAGTTCAACGCCGTAACGCTCTTTCATCTTCGCAAGCACGATGTCTATATGCATATCGCCCATGCCGGATAAAACGTTGTCGCGAGTCTCTGCGTTCTTCTCGAATGTTAAGCTGCAATCCTCTTCAAGAATTCGCGAAATTGCATTGCCGAGTTTGTCCTCGTCTGCACGTGATTTAGCGATGACTGCAACACTGTATACGGGCTTGGGGAATTCAATCGCCGAGAACTGACCGCTGAAGCCTCCCTTTGTCGCGAGAGTATGACCAACGCGCGCACTCTGCAATTTCGGAATCGCAACTATGTCTCCTGCGATGACTTCTTTAACGTCTTTGCCGTCCTTGCCCGTCATCATCTTGAATGATGATATACGTTCATCTTCGCCCTTGTTCACGTTGTAGATATTGTTGCCTTCTGACGAGAGAGTACCCGAATATACGCGAATGAATGATAACTTGCCGACGAATGCATCAGCCATGACCTTGAAGCATAAAGCACTGAACGGTGCATCAACTTTTGGTTCAACGCCTTCAACCGCGCCGATGTCTACAGGAGACGGGAAATATTCGGCTATGAAGTCCATGAACTGAACAACGCCTATATTTGTTGTTGATGACAATGCGAATACGGGCATGATTCGTTTTGATGCAATTGCTTTTTTGAGTGTGCGTGATAAATCTGAATCTGAAATTGATTCACCCTCAAGATATTTCTCCATGAGTTCGTCATCCATCTCAACGGCCGCTTCAATAAGTGCCTCTTTTGCACTCTCAGCATCTCCGGCCATGTCCGCAGGTATATCGCCTTCTGTGAACTTGCCGCTTCCGTCAGGCTTGTACGTGTATGCCTTGCCTTTGAGAACGTCAACTACACCCGTGAATTTGTCTGCTGATCCGACTGGAAGCATAACAGGAAGTGCATTCTGTGAGAACTGGCTCTTTATGTCGTCAAGAACTTTCGCAAAGTCTGCATTCTCTCTGTCCATTTTCGAGATAACGAATGCCGCAGGTGCATTATGATGTCCGGCATATTCCCATGCTCTTGATGTCTGCACTTCGATTCCGCCGACTGAACTCACGAGTATTACTGCCGTGTCTGCAACTCTG
>JAFPWQ010000225.1 GCA_017394925.1 Synergistaceae bacterium | reverse complement strand
GATCCTGAAGTTCAGAAAATGGCAATAGGCAAAGAAGAGCCGATTACATGCAGACCAGGTGAAAAGATTGCTCCTGAAATGGAACAGGCAAGAAAAGACGCTCAGCCGTGGATGCTTCAGCCGGAAGATGCTTTAACATGGATAATGTTCCCGCAGGTAGCAAAGGACTTTCTGCCCAAGAAATACGCTAAGGCCAATAAGCGCGATGTAGGACTTCAGGCACAGGCAGCACCGGAGGCGTATCCTGCATAAATGGATATTGCTTTAAACGGGGACGGATTCGTTCAGGCTCGTTTACTGGGAGCTAACGATGAAAATTTCAAGGCAATAGAAGCCCGTTATCCTGTTACGCTTTCTGTTCATGACGGGGTCGTTCGTGTGAGCGGCCCTGATTCTGAACCTGTGCGCTTAGTTTCGCATTTAATCCGTGAACTTGCTTCCGTTGCTGAAAAAGGCCATGAAATTCATGAAGCCGATGTACGTTCTGCAATGGACGCATTAGCAGAAGGCCATGATTTGAATCTCAATGCGTTATACTCTGAGATTATATGCACAACTGCAAGAGGCAAGCCAATACGCGCAAAAACTCCGGGACAGAGAAAATATATCAGGTCAATACGCGACAATTTTATTCTCTTCGCTACAGGCCCGGCAGGTACAGGAAAAACATATCTTGCAGTCTGTGAGGCCGTCTCAATGCTCAAAGCAGGAAAAGTAAACCGTGTAGTACTCGTACGTCCTGCTGTCGAAGCCGGTGAAAGTCTTGGTTATCTTCCCGGCGATTTACGCGAAAAAGTTGAACCATATGTGAGGCCGCTTTACGATGCATTTTATGATTTGCTCTCACCCGAAAAATTTTTGCGTTATGCTGATAAAGGCGTTATCGAAATCGTTCCGTTGGCATATATGCGGGGCAGAACACTTAACGAGAGCTTTATCATTCTTGATGAGGCACAGAATACTACACCCAAGCAGATGAAAATGTTCCTGACGAGATTAGGCTTCGGGTCAAAGGCTGTCGTTACGGGTGATATTACGCAGGTTGATTTGCCCGGCGGAGCTCCTTCGGGATTACGGAGTGTGAAAAATATTCTCGATGGCATTAAGGGAATAGGCTTCATTGATTTGACTGATGCGGACGTTGTGAGACACGAAATAGTTCAGAAAATAGTACAGGCTTATGCACGCTACGAAAATGACATTAAAAACTAAACCCAGAATTTTACTTCAGTCAGAGAAAAATTTTTTTCAGCGCATAGACTTTAAATTAATATCGCAATATATAGGCCCGGTTATATTTCTAATGATTGCAGGAATTTCACTAGTCCTTGCTCAATGGGTATGGCTCAACAGACGCGATGAAAGTTTCACAGTCGGACAGCCCGCGCCCGAAACATACCGTGTTGTGTCTCATATGCGCTATGATGACCAGGATGCAGTGAAAGCTCTCCGCTCTATGGTCAGTGAAAGCGTTGTGGGCGTTGCTGTTCGTGATGTATCTGCAAAATCAAGATTAGAGCGTTGGCTTGAAGCTCTCAATGAAACATCTTCTTCTGAAACTATGCCCCCTCAGTATGCCGCTTATCTCTCAAGACTTCATGAGGCCTTACTGAACGCAATAGCTAATCTCAATAATACCGACAAATCGCGAATTCTGAATCTCGCATATCAGACTGGAAGCGCATATATCGACAGACTTGAATCAGGAAGCGTAACATTTAGTTCATCAGAATCAGCCGGGGCTTTATGGGATGAAATAAACAAACATGTAAGTTCAGCGAGTGATGCTAATTTCGTTTACCAGATTTTAGCGGGTCTGGGCAATTTGAATCTAAGAATCGATGATGACTTAACACAGCTCGCTAAACGTGCCGCCGCCGATGATGTTCCCGAATTAGACCGAAGACTCGAACCCGGAGATATTATTGTTGCCAAAGGTGAAATAGTTACACCTCAGAGGGCATTATTACTCAGGCTTCAGGGTTACACTGAGGATGTTTTTCCTGTTGCTGAAATTTATGTTGTCATTGCATGTGTTCTTGCATTGCCCTTATGGCTTCATATTCTCAGACACGGCGCAGGTGAAAGAAAAACTACATGGTGGGCTGTCGTCATCGTGATATTAACCGCGTGGATATGTGAAATTCTTGCGGCAAGACTGGGTGCGGCGGGTGCAGGTACACTTGCGGCTGTTACGTTCGCTTATCTGTGCATACCCGATTATCTTGCATTCTGTATTGCATTCATCGCGTCAGTATCAGGAATATTTATCGTTCTCGGACTCCCAATCTCAAAGTTAATTCTTATATCTGCAATGTCTGTTACATCTGTTACTCTGGGATTTTATATGCTCAGGCATCTTGAATCAAAACGTCAGGTGTGGCACAGAGTTGCTTTGATGTCTCTTATTCTGGTATGCGTGCGTATCTTCGTCAGAATGGTACAGGGGACAATATCATCAAGTCAGATTGAATTCTGGCAGGAAGCAGTGATATTTTTTGCGTTTGATATTTTCTCAACTCAGATTATTTTATTCGTCATGACTTTCCTCGAAGAATATATCGGCGTTCTTTCGATTCTTACTCTAAGAGAAGCAAGCTACCCTTCAAGCCCGCTGTTGAGAGATCTGCAGAGAAATGCACCGGGAACATATCAGCATTGCCTGACCATTGCAACACTGATTGAAGCTGTCGGAATAAAATTAGGCATGGATATTAATTTACTCAGGGCAGGCGCATATTATCATGATATCGGCAAATTATGACGGCCTCATTTCTTCGTTGAGAATCAGGG
>JAFPWQ010000224.1 GCA_017394925.1 Synergistaceae bacterium | reverse complement strand
GTAGGCTTTGCTCCGAATGCCTCGAACGTTGAGACCGTAATTGTTGACGCAGGAGTACGAATGATTAATCCCTTGATGTCATCAGGTGTGCGAATCGCTTTGTTGGCTGTAACATCGCGGGGGCCTCTCACGAAGTAAGCGAGGCATCTGAATCCTGCACCATCCATGAGCATTAAGTTTTCGATTTCTTTTCCGATTGGGCCGCCTGCAACTGCTTCAACGTGTGCATCACTGGTCATTAAGTACGGGACTCCGAGAATGCCGAGTTCGGGGACATAAGTCATCATTGATTCGCCGGTGATAACGACATCAACGCCGCCGCCTGTGAGTGCTGACTGAATCGTATCGATTTCATTTCCGAGCTGGCTGTTCGGGTAAATCTTGACCTCGATTTTTCCCTCTGAACGCTTCTCGACTTCCTGCTTGAAGAATTCACACGCCTTATGCCATGAGTGTGCCTCATCGACAATATGCGTTACCGTGATTGTGTAAGGTGCTGCGTCTGCAATTGCTGCGAACATGAACACTAACACAAGTGAAAGTGCTGAAAGTTTTTTCATGAGAGCAATAACCTCCTGAACAGAATAAATTTTTTGGATAAGTGCATTATACGCGATTTATAATAGCGTCTGCAATAATAAAAAATTAAGAAGAAAAAAATTCAGAACGGATTGAACTTTCATTATGAAATATAAAACGGCAGCAGCAATAATAACAGCAGTAGATATAGAAGCAGAATACGTTATGAGATTATATGACTGGAAAAGAATTTCAGCTCCTGATGATCATAAATATTTTTCAGCTTCGTTTGAACGCGATGGAATAATTCACAGAATCATCACGGCAGAACAAAATAATATGGGAATGACTGCGGCCGTATTTCTTGCCTCAAGGATAATTCATTTATTCAGCCCGAAATATCTTATCATGTGCGGAATAGCGGCAGGGCTCGGACAATCATCAGATCAGCTTTACGGTGATGTCATGATTCCTGATGTTGTGTGGGACTATTCAGCAGGAAAATTTGTTCCGCCGGAAATGGCAGATATAAGTTTCGGTAAAATAGGTTTTATTCCACGCCCTTTAGCAATCAGAACCGACGAATCAGTTCTAAAAATAATCAGAGGTCTTCAGGGCAAAACAGAATTTAAGCTGCATATCGGCCCAATGGCATGCGGAAGTGCAGTTATTGCCAACAGGGAAGCGATAAATAAACGAATAAGTGCCGTCATGCCGGATACTGTTGGTGTTGACATGGAATCTTATGGGATATATTACGCAGCAGAAAATTCTTTGCCTCCAAGACCTAAAGCAATTGTGATCAAGAGTATATGCGACTATGCAGATTCTGCAAAATCAGACCAGTATCAGAAATTCGCGGCATATACCAGCAGTGAGTTCACAAAATACCTTCTTGAGAAACATCTTCCGCTGCTCTCATATCCTACACTTTGAACGATGCAGTTATCGTTGTTCCTTCTCCAGTTTTCGATTCTATTTTGAGAGTCCCTCCCATTAGGCTCATTCTTTCAGTCATGCTTGCAAGTCCCCGATGACCTTCAACTCTGAGAGTCTCATGATTGATATTCGCAGAGTCAAAACCTGATCCGTTATCTGAAATTTCAATCGTTAAGACATCATTATCATCTTTATGTACGGCAATGTTAATCTCGCTTGCTCCTCCATGACGAACTGCATTAGAGACTGCCTCCTGAATGATTCGCAGAAGTGAAAGTATTTTTTCGTTCTCAATATCGAGATCATGAATCACATCGTCAAAGTCTGTTATTATTTCAACGTCATATGCCTGAGATAATCTCTCTGAGAGTTCCGTTAATGCTTCAGAGAATCCCAGATCCATCCATGGGGGCGCAAGTTCATCACATAATGCTCTGAGTTCACGGACAACACTCTTTGCTATTTGCTCTGTGCGCTGAATTCTTACGTTCTCTTTTTCTGTGTCATCTATCATGTGAATCTGCTGAAGCAATGCGGTAACATCCTGTAACGGCCCGTCATGAATCTCTCTGGCCATGTCCATACGCTCGCGTTCCTGAGCCTGTACTACATCTCTGACATAACGGTTGCGCAAGTTATCACGGTCAACAGCTGCCTGTGCCAATCGCGTTAATGCTGTCTGTACGCTCTCAATTTCTTTCACTACGGCCTCGTCAAATTTTCCGGGAACATCTTTTCCCAGTGTCATGCTGTCAATCTCAGATGCTATTGACTGCAACGGGATAACTAACCTGCTCCAGAGCAAACGAATCGCGAAGAAACTTGACAATGCAATCATGACGATTAACGCGGGCCATATTCTTACGACACCTACGAGTCCCCCGAGTAACTGCGACCATGAGACCGCCGCAACAACATAGCCTCCGCCCGGACGCTTCACCGGATATACTGCGAGTGTGTACTGTGCACCCTGCCTGTCTTCAGTGCGAACTGCATGGCCAACGGGTAAATCCGGCCTCCATATTGCCGCGATGTTCATTGCTCCCGGTGATGACGCGATTACCTTTCCTTCCTGTGAGAGCAATGCTACCCAGCCAGGTATTGACGGCCCCCATGAGAAGAACGGAAAGCGTGAAAAATCTGTGAGAAGCTGAAACGTCCAGATGTCAGAGTCATTGCTGAGGTGATAGCTCATACTCTCGGCTAAATCCTGAACGTATGAACTCACTGCTGCTTCCATTGCGTTCTCCTGACTCGCCATTCCCACAACCGCAACGAGAACTACAGCAATTGACGGAAGCATTAACGAACATAACAAAAAGGCCAGGAAGTGTGATCTTGGCCTCATGAAATATCTTTTGATTCTCGAAAACATTTAACGCTTAATCTTCTTCGAGAAGCTCTTCAAGCGTTACAACTCCGTATTTCAGTGCGAGCAATAACGCCTCTGTTTTATTCCGTGAACCGAGCTTATCATATATCGATGCCAGATGAGTCTGCACTGTGCGTTCACTGATGAATAATCTTTTTGCGACTTCCTTGCTGGATAATCCTTTTGCGGCGAGTAATAACACTTCACGTTCCCTTACTGATAACTGCTCAGGGATAAAATCCTGTTCTCCCATTACTGACGCTACTTCGGGGTCAAGATACAAGCCGCCTTTTGCTACAGTGTTAATTGCTGTCGTTAATTCCTTCGGGCTTACTGTCTTTAACACGAAGCCTCTTGCGCCTGCCCTTAATGACGCGATCACGTACTGCTGTGCATCATACGAAGTAAGCATGACGATTGCGGTATTCAGTCCTTCGTTCTTTACTTTCTGGGCTACTGTTACACCGTCCATGCCGGGCATACGAATATCAAGAAGTGCGACATTTGGCTTAAGTGTCTGAATCTTTTCCCATGCATCGAGTCCGTTTTCTGCTTCTGCTACAAGTTCAAATGTTGACTCGCGTTTAACGAACTCTGCAATTCCTGAACGTGTCAGAGGGTGATCATCTGCCAGCAAAATTTTTACAGTCATAATTTAAACATCAACTCCTGAATTATTTTTACATCCCGATTAATTTTTCAACGGGTCTTAATGCTTTTATCGTCTCGTTTATCACATCATCAAGCGGCATATTCATTTTCTCTGCTCCCTGCTTTATGATTTCACGGTTCACGCCTCGTGCGAATGCTTTATCTTTCCATTTCTTTTTGACCGATTTAAGCTCTAAATCCGCAAGTGATTTTGACGGTCTCACCAGTCCTGCAGTTATAATCAGGCCGGTCAGTTCGTCAATCGTGAAGAGTGTACGCTCAAGATTATCTGAAGGCTCAACGTCCGTACATATTCCGTAGCCGTGAGACTGCACAGCATGAATTATATTCTCGTCAACGCCTGCAGTGCGTAACATTTCGGGTGCAAGATGACAATGCTGATCTGGTGTGCTTGTGGTCTTCTCCCAGTCAATATCATGAAGGATTCCAACGATGCCCCATAAATCGGGGTCTTCATGATACAGTTCTGCGAAGTGCCTCATTGCTGCTTCAACTGCGAGTGCATGATGTATATGTGATTCTTCCTGATTGTATTGCTTTAAGAGTTCGAGTGCCTGTTCTCTTGCCGGTATCAATTTATTTTTTCTCCCTTCAGCTTTTGTTTTATGCGGACAAGGCTGTTTAGTAAATCCGGTGTATTTTTCATCATAGCGTATATTAAATATTTCTTTATTGTAGCTGTACACTTTAAAGGCTGCAAAACCAAAGCTTTTTTCAACGAATCAAAACATTTCTGCCAGTCTCCTGCTCTTGTGCACCTGTAAGATAAATTATAAAGTGCAAGCCTGTAAACATTCTTATGTCCCGATAAATAGCGTTCATGTTTCTTTAATATACGTTCAAACATAAGAACATATTTATATAAATCCTTGCTAATTTGTTCTTCTTTATGTTCGTTATGCTTACAGAATAGTTTCTCATCTGTGAACATAATGTTATAACGTTCAGCAAGTCTTATCCAGGTGTCATAATCCTGGTGAGCAATCATTTCCTCATCAAAACCTCCTATAACATTAATACATTCTGTTCGTATTAAAGGTGCAGTAAACGTACCAATGAAATCTGTTTCAAAAAGTTCCGGATACACATAACCTTCTCTGAACTTTCTGAAGTCAATATAATCTCCGCTTCTGTCTGCTCTGAATCCTCTGCAGTAAACCAGAGCAGTATTTTCATCGCATTCACTGAACTTTGCTATTTGCTTTTCAAGTTTCTCAGGCAGCCATTCGTCATCGTCATCAAGATACGCAATGAATTTATATCTGCCGTCAGAGGCTATCTTAAGAGCAGTGTTACGTGCTCTCGGTGCTCCATAGTTCTTATCATGAGCAACATAACGAATTCTTGAATCTCTTCTGCTCCATTCCTCAACCATTTTACGCACATCATCACGGAACTCATAATCCGCAGGACTGTCGTCAACTACAACAAGATCCCAGTCCGTATATGTCTGTGCAGCCACGCTCTTTATTGCACGTTCAAGCATTTCAGGCTTGCGCTTACAGGTTGTTATTGCCGCAAGTACACTTTTCACTGAGCTGCTCTCCTTCGACAAAAATTTTTTGCATTATATCCCAGTGAAAATTTATTTTCCTGTTGGATTAGACTGAATTTTTTTTGCAATATTCAGCAGTTCTTATGCATGTATAATTTGACTCATAAAAAATTTTTTCATTCAGGAGGTTTAACTTCATGCATAAACTCTTAAGCGCAATATTAATCTTCGCAGTTCTCGTTCTCTCTCCTGTGTCATCATTTGCAGAAGACGAACCCAAAGAGAAATCTGCAATTCTTGTTGTGTCATTCGGGACATCAATGCCGGAAGCAAGAAAGGCAATCGATAATCTGGTTGATTCAGCAAAAAAGAATTTCCCTGAATGCGAAGTTAAATTAGCTTTCACGTCAAACATAATACGCCGTAAAATTGCGCGCGAATCAGGAGATATTATCCCGAATCCGGTTCAGGCACTCGCGGCACTCAATGATGAAGGCTTCAAGAACGTGTATGTCATGCCCACGCACATTATACCCGGTGAAGAATATGATGAACTGTGCGAAGTTGTAAATGCTTTCGGGTCATTAAGCGGGAAATACGGCTTTGAATTCTTAGATGCCGGAACTCCTTTTCTTGACGGCACGAAAGACTGCGCACGCATGGCAGAAATTCTCACTGAAAGATTCAAAACGCATCTTAAAGACAAAGAGACCGGCATAATCTTAATGGGACATGGAACACCTGAACATTTTGCGAATGCTCTTTACTCACAGCTGCAATTAGCACTTGATAAAAAAGCATACGGGAAATTTTTCGTCGGAACTGTCGAAGCCTCGCCGGAACTTGATGATGTCATTGCGAATTTAAAGCGTCATCCCGAAATCAAAAAGCTCGTGTTATCCCCGTTAATGATAGTTGCAGGAGACCATGCGAATAATGATTTAGCCGGTGAAGATGATGATGAATCCTGGCTGAACGTGTTAAAGCGTAACGGATATAAAGACATCACAACGTATCTTGTCGGGCTTGGTGAAGATGAGAACATTGCGGCTGATTTCGTGAAGAAGATTCATGCGCTCATGGATTAGTCTTGCGGCATTAATCGTAATTGCGTCAATATGGCGGATCACATCGGGAGAATGGGATATACCGTTAGGCGATGTGATTCGCTTTTTGATTCACGGAGGCAGTGAGGCAGAAGCAATTGTGATTCGTTCAGTGAGACTTCCTAGATTATTATGCTCACTTGGCACTGGAGGACTATTGAGCGTGTCAGGCGTAATACTTCAGGGACTGCTCGCGAATCCATTGGCTGAGCCATATACATTGGGCATTGCATCGGGAGCGGCATTCGGAGCATCAATTGGAATCATGACGGGATTATTCATCATGCCGTGTGCATTTGCAGGTGCGTTATCTGCGTTAATTCTGACGTTCATGATTGCGTTTCACGGAGGCCATGAACGAATCATACTTGCGGGTGTAATCTCAAATGCGATTCTGAGTTCCGGCGTTACGTTCATGAAGTCAGTTGCAGGTGATAAACTCGGCTCAATAGTCTTATGGCTCATGGGAAGTTTTTCAGGCGCAGGGATGAATGACGCTTTACGTGTCTGGTCTGGAGCTTTAATCATAATTCTTGCGGCGTATATATTTGCACCTGCACTTGATGCCATGTCATTGGGAAGAGATTATGCGAATGTACTCGGCGTGAATGAAAAATTTCTGCGTTCGTTTATGCTTGTGATTACGTCAATGGGAGTGGCATTAAGCGTAAGTTCATTCGGTGTGATTGGATTCGTTGGTCTGGTTGTGCCGCATATATCACGGGGATTAACTGGTGCGTCTCACAGGCGTGTGATTATGCATTCATTCATGACGGGGACATTGCTGTTATGTCTTGCTGACGGTGCCGCGCAATTTCTTGGTGAACTTCCTGCAGGAGTTATTACGGCGGTAACTGGAGGGCCGTTTTTCTGTTATGTGCTTGCGAAAAAATAAGTTTATTCCTGTGTCCAGTCTTCGCATTCAAGACCTTCTACACGCATGAATTCTCTTGTGTTGTTCGTGATTAATATTCCGTTATGCGCAAGAACTGTAGCCGCTATTATCGTGTCATTGTAACCTATGGGCTGACCTTTGAGTTCCAATGAAGATTTTATCTCACCGTAAGTCCACGCTGAAACATCATCAAACGGAATAATCTCGAATTGTCCGAGAAACGCTAAAACTTCATTAATATTTCTGTCCCGCCTGGTACTCTTCATTGCTCCTGTGAGAAGTTCACCTTTAACAACTGCGGGTATCTTTATGTCATCATTGTTGAAAGAATTAATTTTCCTTGCGAGTTCTCCTTGAGGATTACGAAGGTAGAATATGCAAATGTTACTGTCGAGATAATATTTCATCTTTGTGTTTGTTGTAGAAATCTTCATAGAAATCAACCGGTCTCACGAACGTTTCATCATCAATTGAACCTGCTGTAGCATCAATCCATGCACGTTTACCTTCCGGAGTGCTTGTGTCATAAATCGGGTATTCATACTCTTTGCCGTCAAGCATATATTTCCCCATGCACTTTATGTATTTGCTGTTATCAGTCTTTTTCATTTCTGAACCTCCTGGAATAATAAGCCCCCTCCCAGAAACTTCAAGAAGGGAGCTGAATCAAAATTATACCCTAATTCCCGTAAGGCTTAATCTCACGGACTACATCAAGAATAGTTCCGTCGCGAGCCTCAAGAATCGCAACAACTCTGTCTTTCCACTGAAGATCATCAGGTTTTCCGACAAGTGAATATGCCTTCTCCTGAAGCTGTTTAATGGGTACATGCTTAATCCCTGCCGCATCAAGTGCCTCGATAATGTCTTTTCTTGCGGGATTAACTGCCGTTCCGTAATCAGTAACAACAACATCAACGCAATCGCCCGGTGTCGTAACCGTAACTACATGCTCGCAGATTGTGGCCATGCGTCCGCGCGTCAAAGGCGTAACGATAACACAGCACTTCGCACCTTCAGCCGTATCAGGATGTCCGCCCGGTGCACCGCGTAATACTCCGTCCGAACCTGTGATGACGTTGACGTTGAAATCAATATCAACTTCAAGAGCCGCAAGTACAACGAAGTCAAGTTTATTCACGAATGCGCCCTTGTTCGCAGGGTTAGCATACTCGCTTGCTGTCATCTCATAGTGATTCGGATTCGTGCGGATGTCTTCAATTGCGCCTGTGTCAAAGTCCTGAACATCGATAATCTTTCCAACTTTGCCTTTTCTCTGAAGCTCACAGATTGCCGCCGTAATTCCTCCGATTGCCCACGCCATTTTGATTCCTTTTTCATCCATAAGAGGCTCAAGGAATCTATTCACTGCGAGTGATGGACCGCCTGCACCCGTCTGGAATGAGAAGCCCTCTTTGAACCATGGACATGCGGCGATAACTTTCGCTGTGTTCTCCGCCATCATTAAGTCTCGTGGGTTCTGGGTCATTCTTGCGGCGGCACTTGCGATTTTCTTAGGATTTCCTATCTCGTCAACTTTCACTACGTAATCGACATTTACACCGTGTATGCTTGGCGGGAAATTCGGATAAGGAACAAGAGTATCAGTTATGACTACAACTTTGTCTGCATATTCTGAATCGACAACCGCATAGCTCAGAACTCCGCAGTCCCCTTTACCGCCAAGTGCGCGGGCATTGCCGTATTCGTCTGACGTGGGAGCACCGATAAACGCAACATCAATGTGCACATCGCCTTCTTCAACTGCTCTGACACGTCCGCCGTGTGAACGTAAAATTGCAGGTGTCTTTAATTTTCCATGCGAGACAACATCACCCATTTTTCCGCGAATGCCTGATGTCTGAATTCCCGTTACTATTCCCTGCTCAATATATTCTGCTATAGGGTCATGCGCATCTCCAAGACTTGAGGCCGCTATCGTGATGTCCTTTATGCCTAAATCTACTATTTCTTTCATCACCATGTTCACGATGTAATCTCCGTTCCTGAAATGATGATGGAATGATACCGTCATGCCGTCTTTGATCCCGCAGGCGATAACTGCATCACGGATTGACGGAAGTATTTTGCTCTCCTGAGGATTCTCGTAAATTTTTGTCGTCGGGCCGGCCTTCCTGATATATTTGCCGTCGCGATAACCTTTGCCCTGATACGGCTCGTATTTTCTGCCGTTCTTTAACTCAACAGCTAATGCCTCTGCGGGTATCTCTCTACCGACTGCATTTTTCATGATTAAAGATCCCCCTCATATATTCCGCTGGCTTTTGCTAACTTGATGACTCTCTCAGCACCAGGAACAAAAGCAATGTCTATCATTTTTCCGTTATCGAGAGTGAACACTCCGACTCCCTCGCTTGCATGTTCACGATATGCGCGTACTATCTTTTCGGCTTCTGCAATTTCCTTCTGAGTAGGTGCGAGCATCTCGTGTACAATGGGAATCTGTTTCGGGTTAATTAACGATTTTCCGTCAAAGCCCATTTCTACGTTCTGTTTTACTTCAGCTCTGAAGCCTTCATCATCGTTCAGGTTCGTGAAGACCGTATCGAAGCACTGAATGCCTGCTGCACGTGCCGCGTTGAGCATGAAGCCTCTCGCAAAAAGCATTTCGATTCCGCCGGGTATGACTTTGACCTGCATACACTTGCGGTAATCTCCGCCAGATAACGCTACACCGAATAATCTGGGTGATGCCTGGCAAATTTCAACTGCATTCAATACACCTTTGGGGCTTTCGAGTGCTGCCATTAAGAGCGTTCTGCCGACTTCAACGCCGAATTCTTTCTCTGCTTCCGTTACTGCCTCGTCAACTGTCTTAACATCCTGCGCTGATTCTGTCTTCGCGATTCTGATTCCGTCGCAGCCGCCTGCAACACATACGCGGATGTCTTCTTTCCAGTGCGGAGTGTCGAGGCCGTTGATACGCACGATAACTTCTGTGTCGCCGTAATCGATTTCCTTCAGGGCATGATACAGTGAGAATCTCGCGCTGTCTTTCTGGTTCTCTGCAACTGCGTCTTCAAGGTCAAGCATGATTGAGTCTGCACCGTAAATATACGCGTCTTTGATTAATCCGGGCTTCTGGGCGTTCATGAACATCATTGTACGGCGAAGTCTGAATCTCTCAGGTTTTGGTCTCGGTATGCTCATTATCTTATTACACCTCCCCAGTCAAATCTGCCGTCCATATCACAGCCGCAGCCGCGATAGAATGCGCATTCAACACGTGCTTTAATCGTGCAGTCAAGCGCACCATGATCATTGACGATGACTTTTGCGTTCTTCACGCCAAGCCTTTCGAGTGAGGCCAGAACTTCGGCTTTTATCTGCCTGCCGTACTGGTTGAGTACAGAGCTTTCAAGCGTTAAATCAATTCCGCCGCTGTCTTTGGGTTCAAGCGTTATCATTACATCGCTGGACTCAAGAGTTCCGGCAGTCCCAACCGCTTTTAACTCCATTTGAACGAACACCTCCTGCAAATTTCATAATGCCCCTGCAAATCATCACTTAAGATTTAAGATTCAAGAGATAAGCAGACGCAAATAATGTATAAATATTAAATTTTCGTGGAAATAATCAACAAGAATTTTATCACATGGCCATGAAATGAGAATAGGCATATCAAGCCATAACCATGTGATTTATTCTTTCTGTCAGTCAGCACGTACAGCAACACCGATATTTTTGGCAATAGCACAAATTGCATCTTTTGAGAGCTGGCTTATTTCCTCAATCAGGGTTAAGGGGAGATTCTTTTTCAGCATTTCGGAAACAAAACGCTTTTTCTCCTCATTATGTCCTTCATTGCGACCTTCAGCACGACCTTCTGCAAGTCCAATCTCGCGGCCTTCAGCACGACCTTCTGCAAGTCCAATCTCGCGGCCTTCAGCACGGCCTTCAGCACGGCCTTCTTCGCGTCCCTCATTGCGTCCTTCCCTGAGAGTTCGAATACGTTCTTTCTCTTCGTCATACTCCGTAAGATACATACCTTTCACCTCCGCTCTATGTCCAAGCAAAAACTTCTTCAGTAATGAATCATCATGAGTATCATTAACAGCAGCGTCAACTGCATCATCGATATTCATTCCTGCATTCTGATTAATTCTTATGCCGTCAATCAGCACAGCATAATCTTTGAGTACCCTGCAAGCCTCCATCAATTTTTTGTTATGACCGTAATTGATATTCAGCATTCTAACCCGTACTTCAATATCTCCGTCATCTCCTCCGAACGCATCACTTAACCGCAATATCTGTTCTTCGGGCTGCTCTTCCGTTCCGTTATAGAAACATACGCACTTGGGTTTGGGAAGTCTCTTCAGAGTGCGGCCATACCTGTAGATGTCATTGTCATTCATGTACTTGTCGTACAGTTGCCCCGCATGAAGGAAGAAACGTACGGGCATATTCGGATTGAATGAGGACTGATGCTCCCAGAGACTCATCACATGCATTATAAGAAATGATACATCGTTCTTCATGCCCATATAGATTATTTCATCTATAGTGTTGAACTCTATATCTTCAGGGTTATCATAATGTGAGTTATTGAGAGCGTTATACAGGCTTAACGTCCATTCTTTATGTTCAGGGTTGCCGAATATGAATCTAAATAATCTGTCCTTGTGCTTTCTCCGTGTCTGCATTCAATCACCTCTTCTTTTATTTCCTGTTGAAAATTATTGCTCTGTAACAGAAATTATAGCGTGTAATTTTGCTTTTACCTGCATTCGAGAGCAGCAATAAACTCACGGAATTTTGTCAGTGTCTCACAGTTCAATGCGTATAACGTCCTCGTTCCGTCTTTACGGCTTTTGAGTAAATCACATTCGGACAATATCATTAAGTGGTGCGTGAGTGTCGGCTGTCTTATGCTGAAGTGCTTAATCAGTTCACACGTACACATCTCGCCGTGAGTGAGAAGCTCAACTATCATAAGACGATTCGAATCACTGAGTGCCTTGCAGATTAAAGCAGCGTCAATATTATTCATAAATACACCTCCTCAGAATAAAAAGTTGAAGACGTAGCCGGTTATGATTATCCCTGCTGAACATGTCATAACGAATACTGCAAGTAATCTGGGCTTTATGACCTTACGAAGCATTGTTATCGAAGGCAGGCTTAAATCCGTAACAGCCATCATGAAACTTATCACCGTTCCGATTAATGCACCTTTAGCAAGCAATGCCTCAGCAATTGGGATCGTTCCGAAAATATCAGCATAAACAGGAATTCCCACAAGAGCCGCGAGAATCACTCCGAAAGGGTTATTGCTTCCGAGTATACCTGTAATTAATTCTTCAGGAATGTAATTGTGAATCACTGCCCCTATTCCAACTCCCATGAGTATGTACGGAAACACTACTCTGAATGTAGCAATGACTTCTCCGCGTGAATATTTTATACGCTGTGCTGTCGTAAAACTCAGAAACTCAATATCAGAATCAATAACTCCTCTGTGTGTGTACACAAATTCTTCAATGTATGCCTCCATGTGAAGACTCTCAATGAATGTCCCTCCGAGTACTGCAAGAGTGAATCCCAAAGCTACATATGCCGCTGCTGTTTTTGCACCGAATACGCTCATTAACAGAACTAAACTTCCGGGATTAATCATCGGAGACGAAATGAGAAATGAAAACGTCATCCCCAAAGGAAGACCTGCACTCGTGAACCCTATGAAGATTGGAATCGATGAACACGAACAGAATGGTGTTACTGCTCCTAGTAATGCCCCAATCACATTAGCCTTAATTCCCTTAAAGCGTCCCATGATTCTCTTGCTCCTTTCAGGCGGAAAGAACGTTTGAACATACGACACGATGAAAATCAGAACGCATAACAGAACAGAAATTTTTATAACGTCATACACAAAAAACTGAATACTGCCTCCGATCGCAGAAGATACATCAAGCCCCATGAAAGTTAAAACGTCAGCTGTTAAATCATTCAGCCATTTCATTCCGAGTATTTGTTCCTGAATAAACTTCCATAACATACATATCACCTCTATGAATTTATAGACAGCTATCTATTATACATAATATACAGGTTTCATAGATAAGCGTCAATATATATTCCAGAATGAAACATGCTAAAATTTTCACGACAATAAATTTTCATAACGAAGGGAGAAATTTTTTTCATGGACTTTATGAGTTTGCTAGGCTCTATGATTCAGGGCACAACAGCATCATCACCTGCGGCATCACAAAGAATGTCGAACGCAGGAGGAGGAATTCAGGACTTACTCGGCTCATTAATGGGAGCAGGTCAGAGCGTGAAAGAAAGAGTCGGCGGTGATAATCTTGCGGCAGGCGGAATTGGTGCATTGCTCGGTGCACTCATGGGAGGCTCAAGAAGTACGACAATGAACAGTCTCGGCGGCGGCATGATGGGCTTACTCGGAATGATGGCATATAAGGCTCTCAAAAATTCAATGGGCGGTTCATCATCATCAAATGCAAATGCTCAGGCATATATACCTGCCACACCACAGCAGCAGGCAAGCGATGCAGAAATTATTTTACTCGCCATGATTGACGCGGCAAAAGCTGACGGTCAAATCGATTCTGAAGAGTTCAGAAAGATAACAGACAGCCTCAAAAATTCCGGCGTTGGTCAGGAAGGCATGAATTACGTCCTGCAAAAATTACAGGGCCCTATGGAAACAGCTAAAATAGTTTCAGCCGCAAGAGGAAGACCAGATTTAGCCGCACAAATATATTCGGCTTCATGCCGTCCCGAAGATAAAACTTCGCTTTCTGATTATCGGCAAAAAACCGGCGCATTCCGCTGGAATGGTCATAATGGGCATGACTCAGCACAGCATAGTCGATATCCGCCATATCAAATCCGAGC
>JAFPWQ010000223.1 GCA_017394925.1 Synergistaceae bacterium | reverse complement strand
TTATGCACTCGTGATTTTGCAAACTTGAATTCAATCATCTATAATCCCAAAAAATTTTTCACAATGGAGGATTGCAATGACACGCAGAAGATTAATTTATGCATTACTTCTTGCAATGTTCATATCCGGCTTTCTCTCCTCGGTTACATTTATCGCTATCGAATCAAATCATGAATGCTCAGATGATGATTGCCCCGTATGCATGCAGATTAATATTTGCATGAACACACTTAAGGCTTTAACTTTAATCTCGCTGATTGTACTTGCATTGCTGACTGCTCATGATGACTCACTCAGGAACATATCACGGTTAGGAATCAGATTCAGGCATTCCGATTTAATTTCGCTGAAGGTCAAACTCTCAAGATAAAACACCCACGATTAATTAAACGCGCTCTTTGTCTTTACAATTATAAATTTTTTTTTTTTACGGAGGTTTGATTTTTCATGAGAAAACTATTTATCGCTCTTATACTCTCGTTTTTCATGGCCGCTTCATGTCATGCAAAAGCTCTCACTATCACCGCAACGATATTCCCGGTTTATGACTGGGTACGCGAGATCACAAAAGGAACTGACGCGAACATAAAGCTCCTGCTCGACAACGGGGTAGACCTGCACAGCTATAACCCTTCTGTTGATGACATAGTGAGAATCTCAACGTGTGATGTGTTCATTTACGTGGGCGGAGAATCTGACGAATGGGTGAAAGACGCATTGAAGAACGTTACGAATAAGAATCAGATCGTAATTAATCTGCTTGATGTTATGGGTGATGCAGTCAAAGAAGAAGAAATAACTGAAGGTATGCAGCACGAACATGAACACGAGCATGAACAACTCGAACATGAACACGAGTACGAACAGCATGAACATCACGAACACGAACAACGAGAACATGAGTATGAACATGGCCATGAAGATGAACATCACGAACAGCACGAACAAGGGAATGAACAGCATGAACACGAATACGAGCAGCACGAACCCAAACTCGAACACGAGCGTGAATATAACGAACATGGCCACGAAGATGAACAGCAAGAACATCATCACGAACACGTACAGCATGAACACGAACACGAATCAGAATCAGATGAACATGTATGGCTCTCACTGAGGAATGCAGAAATTATTTGCATATACATATCTGATAAGCTCTCTGAAATTGACCCCGAACACAAAGAGATTTACGCTCTCAACACGTCAGCATATATTGAGAGGCTCTCAGAACTCGACAGAAAATATCATGATGTGATTGATTCATCATCAGGAAAAATTTTGCTCTTTGCGGACAGATTCCCATTCAGGTACATGACCGATGATTACGGATTGAAATATTACGCGGCATTCTCTGGTTGTTCAGCTGAGAGTGAAGCAAGTTTTGAGACCGTGAAATTTCTCGCGGAGAAGACTGACGAGTTCAATCTGCCGTGCGTGATTACGATTGACGGAACGAAGCACAAAATAGCCGAAACTGTGATTGCGAATACGAAAATGAAGAATCAAAAAATTCTCGTTCTGGACTCTATGCAGTCGGCAACATTAAATGACATTAAGAACGGCACATCGTATATTTCAGTCATGGAAAACAATCTCGAAGTCTTAAAGGCAGCACTGAATTAAAATGTCTCAGATTGTATGCGAAAACTTATCATTCGGTTACGGCAGTAATTTACTCGCTGAAAATCTGAACTTCTCCGTCAATGCAGGCGATTATTTATGCGTCATCGGTGAGAATGGCTCAGGCAAAAGCACACTGATAAAAATTCTGCTTGGACTTAAAGCTCCTGATTCAGGAAGAATAATATTAAACGGAATTGCGAAAAACGAACTCGGTTATCTCCCTCAGCAAACGGAAATGCAGAAGGATTTCCCCGCGTCAGTCTATGAGGTCGTAATCTCAGGCTGTCAGGGAAGGTGCGGTTTAAGGCCGTTCTATAATCGCAATGAAAAGAATCTTGCACGTGAGGCCATGAACAAAATGAATATTCAGAATCTCGCAGGCAAATGTTACCGTGAACTTTCCGGCGGTCAACAGCAAAGAGTGTTACTTGCGCGGGCATTCTGTGCATCACGTAAGGCAATCATTCTTGATGAACCAGTTGCAGGTCTCGATTACGAATCCTCGCACGAAATGTACAGAATCATTCACGACATGAATCATAACGGCATGACGATTATCATGATCTCACATGACACAGAAGAGGCACTTAGGCATTCAACGCATGTTCTGAGAATGACGCGTAACATGAACGAGAAAATATTTTTTGGCTCAAAGGAGGAATTCTTGAATCATGATTGCTGATATGACAGATAAATTCATTATGTACAGGCAGTTCCCATTCTTGAGATAAGCGCTCTTTGTGGGAGTAATAATCGCAGTATGTTCGTCATTGCTGGGCGGTACTCTGGTGCTCAGGAGATTTTCATTCATCGGTGATGGCTTATCTCACGTGGCATTCGGGGCAATGTCCGTTGCTGCTGTAATGAATCTCACCGGCAATATGACCTTCGTACTTATCATTACAATCATATGTGCTGTGCTTTTACTGCGTACCGGCAAGAATTCAGGCATAAAGGGAGATGCTGCTGTAGCTATGATTTCTGTATCATCTCTTGCATTCGGCTATATGATAATGAATATCTTTTCTGCATCGTCAAATCTTTCCGGCGATGTATGCTCAACTCTCTTCGGGTCAACCTCAATTCTGACGCTTACTGTTAATGAAGTCTATTTGAGTGTAGGGTTATCGCTTGCAGTCGTGATTACGTTCGTATTCTTCTACAATAAGATATTCGCCGTAACATTCGATGAGGATTTTGCGAGGGCTTCTGGGGTTAATGCCGGAGCCTGCAATCTTCTTGTCGCCGTAATCACTGCTGCCGTTATCGTCCTCTCAATGAATCTCGTGGGGTCTCTCCTGATTTCCGCGTTAATTATTTTTCCGGCCTTGTCTGCAATGCGTGTATTCAGGAGCTTCTTATCCGTTACGTTATGTTCAGTCATATTATCGGTCATATGCGCCGCAACAGGGATAATCATTTCGGTTCTTGCAGGTACTCCCGTAGGATCAACAATCGTTACGGCTGATGCTGCTGCGTTCATTATATTCTATATCGGAGGCAAATTTATATCATGAAAAAGTTTTTATGCGTTGTCGTTCTCATTCTCGCGTTAATGTCATCATCATCTTCATATTCTTATGCCGCAAAGAGATCATCATACAAGCGAATCGATTTAGACCTGACGAAGTTCAGCAGTGTGATGTTATATTCGGGAGTATTCGACATCATGAGCAACCCTAAAGCCTATGACGGAAAAGTCATCAAGATTCAGGGAATGTTCGACACCTTTCATGACAACAAAACTAACGAAGATATTTTTGCTGTCGTTATCATGGATGAAGGCGCATGCTGTGCAACTGGAATCGATTTCGTACTCAGAGACGCAAAGCAACATAAATATCCCGAAGATTATCCCGAAACAGGAGAAATAATAACTCTTGTCGGCAGATTTGAACTCTACAGGGAAGGCGAAGATTTATTTTGCCGTCTTTCAAACGCAGAGATTCTATAACTGGATAACCTTGCAGAAATTTTATCGCTGAAGTATACTCACTCACGAATTGATTCTTTCTTCCTTGAGTATATTACTCTTCTTATACCCCCCCCCCCATAGCGGTAAAATACGATTCCTAATGCTGACCAGATAACAAGAAGTATATATGATTCATTGCTGAGTGAAACATGAAGACCGTCAACAGGAACAAGAAGAAGAAATGCCATTCCCAAAGATAACATGAAACCGAGAAGTCCGAAAATCAAAATGTCTAAGCGTCTTTCATGCCACGCATATTTTGCCGCTGATACTGACGTGTACGCAAATCCGATTGACGCTCCTATCGAGGCCATGTCGAACACCCAGCCCATAACCGCACGTCCCATTAAGCATGTGAGACTTGATACTACCGTGCAGAATAAGCCTGCGTTAGTGGGGACTCCGTTCTTGTTGATGTATGCGAACCAGTTCGGAATCATTCCGTCCCGTGCCATTGAGTATAACAATCTGCTTGTCGCCGTGTAAAATCCAACTATACCCGTAAGCATGGCCGCAATGACTGAACATGTTATGATGAATAATCCCGTTTTGCCCATGACTGTGTATGACGCGCTGAGTGTCGCTATTCCTGAGATGCCGCTGAGATTCGGCATGTCGTGAATGTATTCGGGCCATGATGAATATATTGCAGGGAACGCAGCACATGCTATCAGAGCAAGAGAAATATACACGAATCCCCCGCAGATTATGCTTGTGTCCATTACGACTTTAACGCGGTCAGACGAAAATTTTGATTCCTCCATTAATTGCGGTACTGTGTCAAAACCTACGAATGACTGAGGCCCGGTAACGAAGACTGCGATTATCTGTGCAATAATTCCCTTGCTGAAATTTTCATTTACGGGGTGGAACATCGGATAAAGATTCGAAGAGCTTACGTTAGGATTTAATATCGTTCCGCTGATGATGATTAAGATGCCCCCAAGCAGAATCATCACCATGTACGTCTGAATCTTGCCAGTGAATTTCACGCCCAGCGAATTCACGAACATGAAGAATATCATCGCACCTATCGCAAGCAGCATCTCGCCTAAGTAAACATCATAGCCCGCAACCGTGTAATGAAATCCAAATTGAAACGCATTCCCGAATACCGCACGCATAATTAGATTCAAGGCCGTAGCATTTAAGGGTATGACTGAAAGATACGAGAGACTGAGAAACCACGCACATATGAATCCGTGATGTTCACCGAAGGCCATTTTTGCATAAATGAATTCGCCGCCTGTCAAAGGGAATTTGTGAATCATGTAGCTGTAGTTGTATGAGATTATCAGCATGACCATTGTTGCAAGTTCCATTGCGATTAATGTTCCGAGAGGGCCTGCGTTCCTTAAGAATAATACGCCTGGCATCACGAATGCGCTCCAGCCTATTACACATCCGAATGCTAATGACCATACATTTAACGGTGTCAGGTTTCTTATGAGATGTTTATCATTGTCGTTGTTCTGCATTTCAGGTGAAGTTCTTTCTTTCTATCATATTTTGCCTGTTATCCTGGATTAGTTACTGCTTTTCGTGAATTATATCATTGAACTCTCAATTAAGGCTCTATCTTTGCTATACTTGCATTATTCATTTCAATTCTAAAGGAGAAAAAATAAAATCAATCATGACCGCGATAAATAATTTCAGTGAAGTATGGCTTGAAATTACAATGCTGCCGTTTCTTACTGTGCTTGTTATATTCTTAGGCGGAAGAATGGCTACTACTATGGAAATAAATAAACGTTTTCTTCTGCTGGTAGTATCGACTCTTGCGTCAGCGTTCATTGAAGTCATTCTTGAATTGTTCACTGACATGGAAACTATCACGATATACACGAAAATATTTTATGCCCTCGTCAACATAAATGCTTATTCCCTTATGTGTTACGTTGCGGCATACACACGGAGCATAGACGAGAGACTCGTGAACGTAAATTTTTTCATGCTGTCATTGAGTCTGATTCTTTTATTCATGTTCAGGTCTGACGAAAAAATTTTTATGGTCTTCGCACCGGGATTTGCGATTATATTTGTGCTTGAGGGATTCATTCTTCAGTTGATTTACCAGAAATATTACGGCAACGGGCAATTTATCGTGATGAATTTTCTGTTTATACTTTTGATTGATTCATTCCTTCTGCAATATCTATTCCATCAGAATATCCCGTTAGTATATACAGTTGCAACGATGATGTTATTCTTCACGTTCTTTTATCTCGAAGCCCCGACATACAGACAGTTAATCAGTGCCCAGCATGAGACAGAAAATGCGAGGATTCAGACAGAAGAATCGATTCAGAGGGCAAATATCGCGAACAAAGCAAAAAGCAATTTTCTTGCGAGTACATCACATGAGATCCGTACACCCATGAATGCAATTTTAGGAATTAACGACATGATTCTTGAAGAGCTCAAAGATTCAGGAGACAATGAGACACGCAAAGCCTCAAATGACATCAAGAAAGCAGGAGAGTATTTGCTTCAGCTAGTGAATAATATACTGGACATTTCAAAGATAGAGGCCGGTAAAATGGAATTGTACGAGAACAGCTATCACTTATGGGAAATGCTGAAGGAGTGCGAAGTGTTTGTGAATGACAAGCTGAAGGGCAAATCAGGAATTAAATTTATACTTGAAGTCGACAGAAATTTACCTGAGAATTTATTCGGCGATGTCCTGAGATTAAAGCAGTTACTCATAAATCTTCTGGATAACGCAGAGAAATATACAGTCAGAGGCAGTATATCACTCAAAGTATCAGGCGAAATGATAACGGATAATATTCTGAAACTTGTATTTACAGTAAGTGATACAGGAATCGGAATGAAAGAAGAAGACCTGAAAACTATATTTGAACCGTTTGAACGCGCAAATCTCATTGAGACCAGAAGCATTTTAGGCGCAGGACTGGGACTTACGCTTGTACGAAGCATACTTGAAATCATGAGCGGAACGATAAGCATAAACAGCAAATACGGCGAAGGGACATCAATAACCGTAGAGATACCGCAGAAAATATCACGCGGAAAGAATATCACGATAGGCGAATACGAAGAAGAAATGCTTAATGCTGCAGCAAATATACCTGCACTCACTGAATCACATGATGACGGTCCTGACGTATGGCCTGATGCAAAAATTCTTGTTGTTGATGACACACCCGTTAATCTTGTTGTGGCTAAAGGAATGCTCAAGAATTCAGAAGCAGAAATTGAAACATGCGAGAGCGGAGAAGAGGCTTTAGACATGATGAAGAAAACGCATTATGACGTTGTATTTCTGGATCACATGATGCCCGGCCTTAATGGTATTGAGACATTGAAGAAGGCAAAAAAGAATGCAGACGGAACTAAATTTGTTGCTCTCACAGCCAACGCAGGAGTGAATGCAAGAGCCGAATATCTTTCATACGGATTTGATGATTATCTTCCGAAGCCGTTTAAAGGTGCTGAAATGATGAGAGTACTTAAAGAGTGTCTGAACAAAAAGAAGTAAATCTGCAAATAAAAAAACGGGGGCCATGTAACAGCTCCCGTAAAAATTTCTTTTGTCAAAATTTCTTAACGATAGTAGCCGATATGAACCTGAATCTCATCACGTACTGCATGAGGTGCGGGGATATTCTTTGCGCGGATTTCTGCCTGCCCTGTTCCTGATGATGTTATCACGATGTCGCCGACATTCATAAGAGTCTGCATTGCTGTCTGTCCTACTTTGATGTCAACGATATTCTGAAAGCCTATCTGAATTGATTCGCGGAAATCTGAGCTGAATGGTCTTGCAGGATGGCACACAGTAAAGTCGACTTCCTGATCATCGGGCTTGTTGGGATTATCCTTGAGGATTAATACCATTGTTGCGCGCTTAACTGCAATTGTAAGTAAGATAAGCACATCAATAATTACGACTGCAATCCAGAGCCATTTTATTATTGCCGGGTTCTCCTGCAGATAAGGCACGAAATGACCTGCACATGCAGCAAGAACGATTAACAGAATCATCAGTGCAAAGCTCTTGTAGAAACTTTTCCATGCCGGTCTGAAATACTTGTATACTGGTTCTCTTGTCTCCATAAAATAATTTCCTCCTTTATGACTGACAAAAAATTTTTGACTGAGCAAAAGTATTATAGCATTAAAAATTTTTCCTCCTTATGAAACACAATCTCAGAGTGTATTTTATAATTGCATAAATATATTTTGGGGAAGTGATTCATTTTGACTGAAATTGTGAAGACAGCTTTGCGTTCACTCCTGGCCAACAGAACGCGCTCAATCTTAACGATGCTGGGCATAATAATCGGAGTCGGAGCGGTTATCACGATGGTAGCTGTAGGACGCGGAGCAACATCTCAGGTTGAGGGAATAATGGCGAGTTTCGGAGAGAATTTGATTATTGTAATGCCTGCACCGCCAAATTCATCTGGTGCAAGAGGAGCAGCAGGTTCGGGAATGTCATTGACGCTCGGAGATTCAGATGCACTTGCTAATGATACGTTCTCGATACTGCGTACAGCTCCTGAAGTAAACACATCAGCTCAGCTGGTCTACGGCAATAACAACTGGAGCACGAGCATAACCGGAAGTACACCTGACATACTGCCAATAAGAATGATGCAAATTGAAGAAGGTGTATGTTTCAGTGAATCAGAAGTGCGCTCAGGAGCAAAAGTGTGTGTAATCGGCCGGACTGTAGCAAAGGAACTTTTCGGATATTCAAATCCGTTAGACGCAACGATAAGAATACGCAATATCCCGTTTCGTGTTGTGGGAATTCTGAAATCCAAAGGCGCAAACTCATTCGGAGCGGATCAGGATGATGTTGTTTTTGTTCCCATAACAACAGCTCAGAGAAGGCTTGTCAGAATGGGATCACGCGTTGATACTGTCAGACGAATAAACGTACAGGCAAAGAGCCGTCAGCTTCTTGATACTGCAAAAGAGGAAGTGAAAACGTTACTGCGTCAGAGGCACAAAATCCCGGAAGGCACAGAAGATGATTTTGACATCAGAGACTTAACCGCGAACCTTGAGAATATGGCAAACATGGCCAGTGTCATGAGCTTATTACTCGGATCAATAGCATCAATATCTCTTCTTGTCGGGGGAATAGGCATCATGAATATAATGCTTGTCTCAGTGAGTGAAAGAACACGCGAAATCGGCATCAGAATGGCAGTAGGTGCAAGGCCTTCAAATGTTCGTGTGCAGTTCCTGACTGAGGCCGTAGTGCTTTCGATTCTCGGAGGTGCTATAGGAATATCAATCGGCTTCGGAGTTGCGGCAGTAATTGCGAAATTCTTCAACTGGCCTGCGTCTGTCTCAATGGAATCAGTCATACTTGCTGTAGGATTTTCGGGTTTCGTAGGAATATTTTTCGGTTTCTGGCCCGCATGGAAGGCATCAAATTTAGATCCCATTGTTGCATTGCGTACAGATTAAAATAATAAGCCCCTCTGCATTAAGACAGGGGGGTAAATTTTTATTCTGCGAAATTTAAGAATCTCGTTATCTCGCGTCTGAATGTCAGATGAAATACACCAGTGCTTCCGTTTCTGTTTTTTGCCACGCGAATATCTGCTTTACTGTCCTGAAGATCATTATTTTCATTTTCGCTGTAATAATCTTCTCTGAAGAGTAATAAAACGACATCTGCGTCCTGTTCAATTGCACCAGAATCGCGGAGGTCTGACAATTGCGGCTTCTTTTCTGTTCTTTGCTCAGCTGCACGTGATAACTGAGATAACGCTATAACGGGACAATTCAATTCTCTTGCTGTTGCCTTGAGCATTCGTGAGATGTCAGAGACTTCCTGCTGTCTTCCGTCTGAACGTCCTTCACCTGAACTCATTAACTGTAAATAATCAACGATAACGAGTGATAATTCCGGGTGCTTAGTCTTGAATCGCCTGCATCGTGTCCTGAAGTCTATTGCCGTAAGATTCGAATCGTCATTGATGTATATATTTTTCTTCGCGAGAATCTCACATGCCTTTTGTACTTTACTGAATGCTTCTGTGTCGAACGTTCCGGTATTGAGCTGTGAGAGATCCACATGAGATTCAGCAGAGAGCATACGCAGCACTAACTGTTCAGCGGGCATTTCGAGACTGAATATCAGAACGGGAAAATTTGAATCACCTCCTCCGAACTGTGCGATATTCACGGCAAATGCTGTTTTTCCCATTGATGGACGAGCCGCAATTATATTTAAACTTCCGGGCTGAAATCCTCCGGTGTATGAATCCAAATCACTGAAGCCCGAAGGATAGCCGGTAGTTTTTACGTCTGTCTTCTTGAAATTCTCTTCAACGTCAGCAATTACAGGTCTGATTATTTCACTTATGCGCCGGAATTCAGAGCTGCTTTTGTTCTGTGCTGATTCAAAAATTAATTTCTCTGCTGTCTCTATGATTTCTCTTGTTGATTTGTTCATATTGTATGCAAGAGAGATTATCTTATTGCCTGCATCAATTAAACGTCTTCTGACTGCATACTCTTTTACGATTTCGGCATGATAGATTACATTTGCAGTTATTGTTACGCTCCCGACAAGTTCAGAAAGAAAAGCCGGACCTCCGAGTCTGTCGAGAATACCTCTGTTCCTTAATTCATCAGATACAGTTACGAAGTCAACCGCTCTGTCTGACTGATATATTGCCGTTAATGCCTCGTATGCTGCTTTATGATTTGGCTCGTAAAAGTCATCTGGTCTAAGAATTTCAAGAGCAGAGCCGAGAGCATCTTTCGAGAGAATACATGCGCCTAATACAGCACGTTCTGCTTCTATGCTTCTGGGGGGTAAAGGCTGATTTTGATTCATGAATACGTAGCTACAAAGCAACTGTAA